>DATHUM010000275.1:0-1648 GCA_035462225.1 Jiangellaceae bacterium
GCGGTTTCCAGTGCCGTGCCGAACGCGATGCCGCGGCCGCTGACCAGGATTTCCGGGGTAGCGGCCAACGCTTCGACCGCTTCGTCCACGCCGTCGCGCTCGGTGATCAGCCGCTCCACCTCGCCCGGAGCCCGGTCCAGCTCCGCGTCCAGGGCGTGCTGGTCTGGCGCAAGAGCGCTTGCCAGCACTGCCATCGCGGCCAGCTGAGTTGTGTACGACTTCGTCGCGGGTACGGCCAGCTCGCGCCCGGCATCGGTCACCATGGCCAGATCTGCCGCCTTGGCCAGCGCGCTGCCGGCATCGTTGGTCACCGCAATCGTCCGGGCACCGCAATCGGCCGCCCACGCCTGCGCTTCGACGATCTCCTGGGTCTCGCCGGACTGCGAGACCGACACGACGACCGCATCGGTCAAGTCGAGCCGAGCCCCGTAGTGCGTGCCCACACTGGGCGCGGCCAGCCCCGCCGGATGCCCTGCATGAACCTCGAGCAGATACCGGCCGTAGATCGAGGCATTGTCCGACGAACCGCGAGCCACGAACAGAACCGTGCGCCGGCTCGCGGCCAGCTCCCTGATGGTCGCTCGCAGCGGCCGCAACGCCTCGATCGTGCGGGCAATCGCGGCCGGCTGCTCCGCGATCTCGCGGGCCATGGTGGTCATCGTCATGCGTTCGACTCCTGTCAAGGCCTGCGTTGATCATGCAAGAGTGGGGCGACACGCCGAAATGTCCAGGATCGCATCTTGGCACCACCAGCCGCTGTTGGCGTGTCCTCCCACTCTTTCATGATCAGCGCCGTTGGCCAGGCATGATGGACGGCTGCGGGCGCGCGACCGGCACCCACAAGGTGTAGCGGTCGGCCCGGTACACCGCTTCGGAGAACTCGACGGCAAGGTCTCTACTGAACGCCCGCCGGACGATACGCAACACGGCGCGGCCCTTGCCGATCCCGAGCAGTTCGGCCTCCTCCGCGTCGGCCTCGCCGGCTTCGACGGTGTCCTCACCCCAGGCCGGAAGCAGGCCGCGACGGTCGAGTTCGGCGTACAGGCTGTCCGGCGGCGGATCGACGATGTTCGGTACGAGCACCTCTGCGAGCCAGCAGTGCTGCACCGACATCGGCTCGCCGTCGGCGAATCGAAGCTGGTGCAGGTGGACGACCGGATCGGCCGGATCGATCTCGAGAGCGGCCGCGATCCTGGTGTCTGCCGGAACGACCTCGGCTCGAAGGTGCTCGACCGACGGCGCCATCCCCCGGCGGCGCATCTCCTCGCTGAAGGACGTGAGCCGGACCTGCAGGTCGACCTTGGAACGGGCGACGAACATGCCTCGCCCGTGTACCCGTTCGAGCACTCCGTCGACCACCAGGGCGTCGACTGCCTGGCGGACCGTCATGCGAGAGACTCCGAACCTGTCGCACAACTCGCGCTCGCTGGGTAGCGGATCACCGGCTTCGAGCTCCTGGGTTGCAAGTGTGCGTAGATAGTCGCGAACTCGCACGTACTTGAGAGTCCCCCGTCGCACCGTCCTGGAGCCCCTTCGCAGAGTAATCGAATTGCTACACGTAGGGACCTTGACAGCCCTCACACTGGCGTCCAGGGTAATCCCCGCGGGGGTACACATCTAGACCAGTCCTGACCACAGTGTCCACATC
>DATHUM010000276.1:0-10061 GCA_035462225.1 Jiangellaceae bacterium
CGCGAGCATCCGATCGAGGCGGACCTGGTCATCCCTGTGCCCGAATCCGGGACGCCGGCCGCCGTCGGGTACGCCGAGGAGTCCGGCATTCCGTACGGCATCGGCCTGGTGAAGAACTCGTATGTCGGGCGGACGTTCATCCAGCCGTCCCAGACGATCCGCCAGCTCGGCATCCGGCTGAAGCTGAACCCGCTGCGTGAGATCGTCGGCGGGCGCCGCCTTGTCGTCGTCGACGATTCGATCGTGCGGGGTAACACCCAGCGGGCGCTGGTCCGAATGCTGCGTGAGGCGGGGGCGAGTGAGGTGCACGTGCGCATCTCCAGCCCGCCGGTCACGTGGCCGTGCTTCTACGGGATCGATTTCGCGTCCCGGGCAGAGTTGATCGCCAACGGACTGTCGACCGACGAGGTGTGCCGGTCGATCGGAGCGGATTCGCTGGGGTACGTCTCCCTGGAAGGGCTCGTGGCGGCCACGACCGTCCCGATGGGCCGGCTCTGCCGGGCCTGCTTCGACGGCGAATACCCGGTAGAGCTTCCGGCGGCCGCACATCTGGGCAAGCACCTGCTCGAACAGGGGGAACTCCCCATCGGGCCGGCCGCCATGGCGTCCCGGCTCGGGGATCCGACCGATGGCCTCGACGCGCTGGTCGGTGGCGCCGGAGCCGGCGACGCGCTGACCCGGCCGTAGGGTTCGAGCCGACCGAGCATCTCGAGGTGTTCGCCACCGCAGGCTGAGCTGCGTGCACCCGATGCAACGGAAGGGCCGGCTGTCGTTGCGAGTGCGGCCGGACCCCACAGGTACCCTCCCACTGTGGCCAGCGACGAGGTGACCTATGCCGCCGCCGGCGTCGACATCGAGGCCGGCGACCGAGCGGTCGAGCTGATGAAGGAGTGGGTCGCCAAGGCGCGGCGCCCCGAGGTGGTGGGTGATCTCGGTGGCTTTGCGGGGTTGTTCGACGCCAGTGCCCTGAAGTCCTACGACCGACCGCTCCTGGTCACCAGCACCGACGGCGTCGGCACCAAGGTGGCCATCGCCCAGCAGATGGATGTGCACGACACGATCGGCTTCGACCTGGTCGGCATGGTCGTCGACGACATCGTCGTATGCGGGGCGGAACCGCTGTTCATGACCGACTACATCTCGTGTGGAAGGCTCATCCCCGAGCGCGTCGCGGCGATCGTAAAAGGCATCGCACAGGCATGCGCCGCCGCCGGCTGCGCGCTGTCGGGCGGCGAGACCGCGGAGCACCCCGGCCTGCTCGGCCCGGACGAGTACGACCTCGCCGGCGCGGTCACCGGCGTGGTCGAGGCCGACCGGTTGCTCGGACCGCATCGGGTGCGGCCCGGCGACGTCGTCGTGGCGATGAGGTCGAGCGGACTGCATTCGAACGGCTACTCACTCGTGCGGCACGTGTTCTTCGACATCGCGGGCTGGACGCTGGACCGTGAGGTTCGAGAACTGGGCCGTTCACTGGGAGAGGAACTTCTCGAGCCCACTCGCATCTACGCGCGCCAGTGCCTGAGCCTGGCCGGCGCCGTAGACGTGCACGCGTACGCGCACGTAACCGGCGGCGGGCTGGCGGCGAACCTGGCTCGGGTGCTGCCAACGAGCGTCGACGCCGCGCTGGACCGCAGCAGTTGGCGGCCGCAGCCGATCTTCGGCCTCGTCGGCGACGCGGGCCGGATCGAGCAGGCCGAACTCGAGCGCACGCTCAACATGGGGGTGGGCATGCTCGCGATTGTCGCGTCGGACGCAATCGATCAGGCGCTCGCGCTGCTATCCGACCACGGTGTGGACGCCTGGGTTGTCGGCGAGGTGCGAACTGGCGGCGGGTCAGTGCAGCTGCACGGCAGCTACGCCGGTTGAGATGTGCGATCAGCGCCAGTGAGCGTCGTCGTTCTCGTAGTCGTCGTCTGCCTCGTACTCATCCGACGACTCGTCGCTGTCGCTGGCACCCTGAAGCTCTCTCTGCAGAGCCTCGAAGTCAGTCTCCAGCGACTGGTACTTCAGTCGACGGGCGACCTTCGTCTGCTTGGCCTTAGCCCGGCCGCGCCCCATAGGTCGACCTCCTCGCACAAAACCGGGGCGACCACAAGATTGTCTGCCGCCCTCGGACCCTTCGGTGTCATCTACTCGTACAGATAACGGTACATGGTGCCGGCACGTTCCGTCTCGCCCCGGTCTGTCCTCGGTGGATCCGACCGTCATACAACTGGTCATGCCGGCAGATGAATTGCCTTCAACCGGCTCACTTCGGACATCCGCCGTTCTGCGAGCCGGTCGGCCGCGACGGCGGGCGGGATGCCCTCGTCCGCAGCGAGGGCAAAGATCTTCTTGGTCGTGTCGAAGATGTGAGCGGCCTTGCCCTTGGCCCGCTCGAAAGAGAAGCCGTGCAGTTCGTCGGCTACCTGAATGACTCCGCCCGAGTTCACGACGTAGTCCGGCGCGTACAGGATGCCGCGGTCGGCCAGCTGCTTCTCGACGCCCGCGTGAGCGAGTTGGTTGTTGGCTCCTCCGCAGACCGCCTTGGCGGTGAGCACGCTGACAGTGTCGTCGTCGAGCGCCCCACCGAGCGCGCAAGGGGCATAGACGTCGATGTCGGCGCGGATCAGTGCGCCGGTGTCAGGCGCGACCTCGACCTGAGGATGCTCGGCTCGCAGCCGGCCGACGGCCTGCTCACTGACGTCCGTGACGATCACCGATGCCCCGTCATCGAGCAGCAGACCGGCCAGCTTGGAGCCGACCTTTCCAACCCCGGCGATCCCCACGCGGCGACCGGTCAGCTTTGGCGAGCCCCACAGGTGCTCAGCGCACGCTCGCATGCCCTGGAAAACACCGAACGAGGTCAGCACGCTGGAGTCGCCGGCACCTCCTTCTGCGGGTGAGCGGCCGGTGACCCATTTGCATTCGCGGGCCACAATGTCCATGTCGGCCACGTATGTTCCGACGTCGCACGCGGTGATGTAGCGGCCACCGAGGGAGGCCACGAACCGGCCGTATGCCCGCAGCAGAGCCTCGGACTTGGCCGTGGCCGGGTCGCCGATGATGACGGCCTTGCCTCCGCCGAGGTCAAGGCCCGCTAGCGCGTTCTTGTACGCCATGCCCCTGGACAGGTCCAGGACGTCCGCGAGGGCCTCGTCCTCGGACTCGTAGGGGTAGAACCGGGTGCCGCCGAGGCCGGGACCCAATGCCGTCGAATAGATCGCGATGATGGCCTTCAGGCCGGATGCTTCGTCCTGACAGAACACCACCTGCTCGTGGCCAGAGTGCCGGCCGAATACTCCGCTGGGTGTCGACGTTCCGGTCACGATGGTGACCCCTTCGCGTCTTGGGCCCGCCTGACCATGGATCCCAGGTCGTGGGCGGCACGGCGCGGGCGGGCGGGGTTGAGTTGTGGGTCTTAGCGTAGCCGCCCTGTCTCTACCGCCGTAGCCGTGCCACGATGGCTCCGTGCGGACGCGAACTCTCGTGCCATACGCGGCTTACCTGCGGGTGTACGAGCCGCTGGCCGCGTTCCCCGATGCTGACCGAGCGCGGTTGGCCGACTACGCCGAGGAGGCCGCGGTGCCCAACCGCAGCCAGGTCCTGGCTCGCGAGCAGGCCGCCTCACTCGCCCGTACCCTCGCCACCCCTCCGGTGGTCGCGCCGGTCGAGGAGTCGTCGGACGCGTACCTGCTCCGGGACGGCGATTCGCTGCTGGTGTGTCCCGTACAGGACCGGCTCCGCTGCTGGGTTGCGATCAACGAACTGCAGGCCAGCCTGCCCGAAACGATCACTGATGCATTCCTTCCCCTGTCGCCTACCGGTCAGGCCGAGTTCGACTACGCGTTCTGGCAGGCCGACCATGGCACGGCGATCCCGCACATCCTGACGTCCACGTGGCATGTCCCGCCGCGATGGTTCGTCCCGTTCAGGTCGAGCGAACGTGACCTCACGATCGAGCAGGAGCAGCGTTCACTCGTCTATCGGACCCGGATGGTCGAGGCTCGCCGTCGACTCGCTCGCGCGGCACGGGCGTTGCGGCGGGGCGCGGTGGATGGGTCGGTTCTCGAAGCCGTCGATGACCTGGGCCGGTGGTTGGAGGCGTTTCACCCACACGGCTGGATCGAGTTGGACTACGGCGGGCTGGTGCACTGCGTCAGCGACGAGCAGTTGCGGGCCGACGACTCGCCCGGCGACATAGCGGTCGCGGTGGCGGCCATTGCGGACGGCGACACCCCACGGGCGGCCCAGGCGTACCGCCGGGTGATCGAGCGCTGGGAGCCGGTGCAGGCGCGCGAGCACGCTTCGTAACGAAACCCGACGGGACAACCTGGGATGACCGTTGTGTGTTGGGCTCGCAAGGTTCGTCGTCTCTGCGTAGTCTTAGTCCCGTAGGTGGATGAGTCGTCCGAATGGCCCATATAGATTTGGCCCATACGGCGGTTCCGTCCGTCTTCGATATTGGGTGGAATACCCGATGTGACGGAGTACGCACTCCGCGCAAACACAGGAGGTGACGATGGCGACGAGGACTCAAGACGCCGAGCCCCTCCTCACGCCTGCCGAGGTAGCTGCGATGTTCCGGGTTGACCCGAAGACGGTCACCCGTTGGGCGAAGGCTGGGAAACTGACGTCGATCCGGACTCTTGGCGGACACCGGCGCTACCGCGAGTCCGAAGTCCGTGCCCTGCTGCAGGGGCAGATCCCACAGCAGCGCGACGAAGTCGACTGAGCAGGCGCGAGAAGCGCGTTCGGTGGCCGTCCACTTAGGGATGGCCACCGAACGGGGGCGCTTAGTGGCCGTGGACAGGGGCGGGATCGATCCGCCGACCTTCCGCTTTTCAGGCGGACGCTCTACCGACTGAGCTACCTGTCCGTGTGCGGTGCGCGTCGAGTGTATCGGACATCCGACGGCGGCTGGAAATCAACAACCGATCATTCTCGCCGGTTCAGCTTGGCCAGGTATTCGTTGTAGGCGGTGCGCTCTGCCTCGGCTCGTCCTTCGCGCCGATCGAATCGACGCGCCTCCCTCTCGTCCGAGCGCGACCACTGGTAGAGCAACAGGATGAGAATGGCCAGCCCTGGCAGCTCGCTCGCTCCCCAGGAGATCTGCCCGGCGAGCCGCTGGTCGGCGAGCGTGTCGGGGAGCCATGCGATATCGACGGCGAGCGTGCGGTAGTAGTCGGCGGCGATCAGCCGTGCTGATTCCATCAGGGCCAAGCCGAACAGGGTGTGGAAAACGATCGCCGCGAACTGCAGGCCGATGCGGGCCAGGTACGGCGGGCGTTTGGGCAACGGGTCGATGCCCACCAGCACCTCGTAGAACAGGTAGCCGGTGAGCAGGAAGTGCAGGCTCATCAGAGTGTGTCCGTTGTGGTCACGCATGGCCACCTCGAACAGGCCGGTGAAGTACACCACGAACGGCCCACTGACGAACAGCACGAGCGCCACCAGGGGGTTGGTGAGCACGCGGACCGCGCGGCTCTGCGTGGCGACGAGCAGCCACTCCCGCGGGCCACGCTCCCCCCGCGGCGCCGGCGTGATCGCCCGCAGTGCGAGCGTCACCGGTGCGCCGAGCACCAGCAGCACCGGGCACACCATCATCAAGATCAGGTGCTGGGTCATGTGAACGGACAGCATCGTCATGCCGTACGTCATCAACCCAGATGTCTGCACGAACGCGATGAGTCCGACGCCCGACATCCATGCGACCGTCCGACCGACCGGCCAGCGGTCTCCCCGGTGTCGCAGCCTCCGCAGGCCGGCGACGTAGAGGAGGACGGCCGCTAGGCAGCCGAGCGCGAACGTGGCATCCGGATACCACTGAGTGATGAACCGCGCGAAGGTCGGCTCGGGCGGGATCGGGAAGCCGAGAAGTGATCGTGCCATCGAGATCCGGCCCGGGTCGTCGGCGACCGGCGGTTCGGTGCGGCTCAGCGCGACGGCCAGGCCGATCGCCACGCCCATGACGGCGACCTCACCGGCGGCCAGCCGACGGAACGCTCCCCGCCGTCCCGCCGCGAGGGCCGGCAAGGTTCGTCCCCGATGCCGCGAGCCGAACACGCCCAGGCCCACCAGCGCCGCCACCTTGCCGAGCAGCAGCCAGCCGTATGACGTCGTCACCAGGTCGCCGGGGGTGCCGATCCGGATCCATCCGTTCATGACGCCGCTGGCGGCGATCATGACGAAGCAACCCAGTGCGATCGTCGAGTAGGTGGGTGCTACGCGGGCCAGTTCCCGACCGCGCCCGGCGGCGTACCAGCTGACCGCAACGAGTCCACCGACCCATACGGCCATCGCGACCACGTGCACGAGCAGCGATATCTGTGCCGAGTTGTGGTAGTCGCCGGTGCCGGCGTGCCCGGCCAGAGTCGGGGGCGCTAGGGCGGCCACCGCGAGGCACAACACGGCGATCGCTCCGCCGTGGCCCAAGGTGAGCCGAGTCGCCGGCACGAGCGCCATGGCGAGAACGAACACCATCGCGTACGCCTGGCCCTGCTCGGTGCTCGAGGTGTAGCTCACGAACGACTCGCCGGTCAGAGCCTCGGCCAGCGGCAGCCCGAGCAGGTCCGACAGGGTCAGGAGGTGCACGCCGGCGGCGGCCGCCGCCCAGACCAGCGCAGCGAGGGCCGCCACTCGCAATGCGACGAGGGCGTCTCGTCCGAGCTGGCCGTCCTTGGCCGGGAACATCACGGCGAGTGCGATGAAACCCACCGCGAGCGCGCTGGCCCCGTTCAAGATCGTGTTGGCGATCGGCAGACCCCAGCGGGTTAACGCCCCGGGATCGGACAGCCCGGGACCGGCGGCCGCGGTTCCGCCCCCACCGGCGATGAGGGCGGCGACCAAGACACCGAGCGCTACGAGCGCGGCCGCAGCGCCCCAGAGCCACGCCGGGGGCGCGTCGGACTGCGGTCGCGTGGTGGTCATTGTTGACCAGTGTCCGACTCCGGGGGTGCCGCGCCACCACCGGGTCGGCGTCGTAGTGCGAACAGCAGTGCCGCGGCCGCGGCGACGGCGGCTCCCGCGCCGAGCCAGCGCAACGAGGAGCCCGAATCCTCCTCGCTGGCGGCCGCTACGTCCGTGGTCGTCGGCTGCTCGACTGGCTTCGGCGCTTCGGTCTCCACGGGTGGGCGGGTCTGTACCGGCGGCCGGGTTTGGCCGGGTGTCTGGGACGGCTCGGCGCTTTCCTCGGCCTGGGCCGCCACGGTGAAGGCGAGCACGCCGGTCACCGGGTGACCGTCGGACGACCCCACTCGGTAGCTGATCCGGTAGTCGCCGGCCGGCAGGTCGCGGACGGCCTGGGTGACAATGGCGCCGGCTACCTGCGGCGCGCCGTCCTCGTAGTGGTTGTCGTCGGCGTCGAGCACGGCTACCTGAGTGAAATCCGGCTGGACGGGCTCATTGAACTCGAGCGTGACCTCTGCCGGCGGCCCGGTGAGGGTGGCCCCGTCCTCGGGGTTGCTGCCGATCAGTGTGGTGTGCGCCGCCGCAGGCGTCGCGCCGAGCACGATGCCGGCGACGGCGGCCACGAGGACGAGTGCCCTACGCACGAGATCCCCTCGAGGCCGATCCGCCGCGAGCGAAGGTACGAGTGTGTGCCATGTGATGTCGTCCTGTCGTTGAAGTCGCACCCACGACCGAACCTGAGCAGGTGCGGAGGATGAGGTCAGGGGCCTGCAACGACAGGAGGCCCGCGGCGGGGCGAATCCGCCGCGAGTAACAGGTGACGCGGATGCGGCAGATCGACCGGCGAACGGAGAATGGCGGCAGCCGAGCCAGCATCCGGTCGACAGTCCACCTGGGCGGGCGCCGTTGTACCAAGGACGGTCCTGGCCAGCACGGCCATGGACCACAGCACCGCCTCGCCTCCGGCCAGCAACACCGTGAGCACAAGGGTGGCCAGCGCATGCGCGAAGATCATCCGCGGCGTCGGGACGATCGATGTGGTGCCGTGCGACGACAGCACCAGGCCGCCGTGCAACAGGGGCTGGGAAAGCCCTATCACTCCGGCGATCGCGGCCGGCGTGCGTTGACGATCGGCGAGGGCGACACAGGCCACTGATAGCAGTGCCACGCCGAACAGAAACGGTCCCCGGAGTGGCACGCCCCCATGGGCCGCGACATGAGCGACCGTCGGCACGGCGAGACTGGCGGCGGCCAGCATCAACCCCCGCCACACCCGCGCAGTGCCACGGTTCGGACTCACGACGGCCACAGTACCGCTCGACCATGCAAAGCCATCAGGAGAAGAGCCGGTCCTGGGCGTCCCGGGCGGATGCTGACGCGCCGGCCGCAGCCATGGCGGCATGGGGGTTGCATGAGCCCGTGGTCCGATGTACTGTATCGATCCAGAACTGGATCGATACAGAGGGACCCATGAGACCAACACTGCAAACCGTCGCCGACGCGGTCGGCGTATCTCGCAGCACAGTCTCGAATGCGTACAGCCGCCCTGATCAGCTGTCGCCGCAGCTGCGCAAAAAGATCTTGCGGACCGCCAAGAAGCTCGGTTATGCCGGACCGGACCCAATGGGCCGCTCGCTGCGCCGGGGGCGGGCGGGCGCGATCGCCGTCCTGCTCGCACCGACTGTGTCATATGCCTTCACCGACCCGTACGCAGTGCAGTTCATGAAGGGATTGGCCGAGACTGCTGAGCGCCGCGAAACCGGGGTGCTGCTGGTGCCCCTCAAAGACGACGACGAAGATGCGCTGGCAACCGTTCAATCCGCCTCGGTCGACGGCTTCTGCGTGTACTGCGTGCCGGGTTGGTTCCGCGCCATAAAGGCCGCCTGGGCCCGAGGTCTGCCGATCGTGAATTCGTCCTACGAGGGTGAAGACGATGCGGACGCGATGTTCGTCGGCATCGACGAGGCCGCGGCCACCCGAGCCCTGGGGCAACACCTGATCGCCCTCGGCCACCGCCACGTCGCCGTGATCGGCACGCAACTCGACAGCGGCCAGTTGGCCGGGCCGGTGACTCTCGAGACACCAGACCACCTCGAGTCCTACGTGAGCCGGGAACGGTTGCGGGGTTTTCGCGACGCGTTCGCCGAGGCAGGGGTGGTCTGGTCGGAAATAGTGACCATCAACGCCGCCGGCAACAGCAGGCCCGAGGGTGAGCAAGCGGCGGCCTACGCGCTGGACCGCACGCCCCGGCCGACCGCCGTCGTCGGGCTATCCGACGTGCTGGCACTCGGCGTCCTGGACGCGCTGGGTAAGCGCGGGCTACGGGCCGGCCACGACGTCTCGGTCGCAGGGTTCGACGACATCCCCGATGCCGCCAGCCATCAGTTGACCACCGTCCGCCAGTCGGCAACCGAACGGGGACGCGTCGCCGCCGAGCTCCTGCTCGATCCGCCTTCCGACCCGGCGAGCAGGCATGTCGTGTTACCAGCCGAACTCATCGTCCGAGCCTCCACCGGGCCGGCATAGAAAGGGAACCCGTGATGTTCGACCTGACCTCGATGATCCTGTCCAGCAGGGTGACCGAGCGGCACCTGATGTCGGCCAGGCCAACCGCTCCGACCAGGCCCACACCACCGCCGCGACGTCCTCGCACCGAGACCGGGCGCGCACTGCTCGCGACGATGCTGCGCCGCCTGGCCAACCGCGTGGAACCCCGTGCCGTCCAGCCGTGCCAGACCGCGTCGTGAGGCGTGCCCGTGCTGGGGCGGGCCGCGTGCTGGTCAGCCGCACGGGCGTAAGACGATGCACGGCCCGCTTCAATCAGCCACGCTTGACTCATGGAGTCCTCGACACCTGAGCTCGTCCTCGCGCGCCACGGCGAGACCGAATGGAGCCGGTCGGGCCGGCATACCGGGCGAACCGATGTGGAACTGACCCAGGCGGGCGAAGAGCAAGCGCGAGCGCTCAGCACTGTGCTCGCCGGCCGTACCTGGGCGCACGTGCTGGTGAGCCCAGCGGTCCGGGCATGGCGGACCGCGCAGCTTGCCGGCCTCGACGGTGGGCAGCGCGAGCCCGGTCTGTGGGAGTGGGACTACGGCGGCTACGAGGGCCGCACGAGCGCAGATATCCGCCGCGAACGGCCGGGTTGGTACCTGTGGAGCGACGGTGTCACT
>DATHUM010000277.1:0-8440 GCA_035462225.1 Jiangellaceae bacterium
CTGTGGCCTGGCATGAAGATCGGCCAACTGTGCTTCTTCGCCCTGTCCAGCCCGGCCGAGGAACCGTATGGTTCCGGCCGCACCGGCTCTCGCTACCAGGGACAGCGCGGCCCAACGCCGAGCAGGTCGTACCTTAACTTCCACCGGACGAAGATCTGAGAAGTTACTGGCGAGTAGGATTCAGTGCAGCTGACCGACTTCGAATAGGAAGCGTATGCAGGCCGCAGCGATCGTTGTTTCCCTGGCGCTCACAGTCGTAGCCGTCGCGTTAGCGGCGCGGGCGGTGTCGCAGATGTTCGCGGTCATCCGGCTCGGTCAGCCGGCGTTCGAGCGAACGAACAGTCCGGCGCAGCGGACCGTGACCATGCTGCGCGAGACAGTCGGCCACACCAGGATGCTGAAGTGGACGTGGATCGGCGCCGCCCACTGGTTCGTCTTCTTCGGATTCATCCTGCTGTTCCTGACGCTCGTGACCGCGTACGGGCAGATCTTCGATAGCGGGTTCGCCCTGCCGGTGATCGGGCATTGGCGTCCCCTCGAGTGGCTCATCGAGTTTGTCGGCTGGGTGATGCTGGTCAGCATCGTCGCGTTGATAGTGGTTCGGTTGGTGCGCCACCCCAAGCGGCTGGGCCGGTCCTCGCGGTTCTCCGGATCGACCATGTGGCAGGGCTACTACGTGGAGTGGACGATCGTCGGCGTCGGGCTGTGCATCGTGCTGCTGCGCGGCTTGGAATACGCGCTCGGGCAAGGTGACCGCTCGCACTTTCCGTTCACGTTCTGGATCGGCGAGTTTTTCAGTGGAGCGTCGACGTCCACCTTGGAGACCTGGGTCTATGCGGTCGCCGGCCTGAAGATCGCAATTTCGATGGCCTGGTTGATCACGATTTCGCTGAACCTGACCATGGGTGTGGCCTGGCACCGGTTCCTGGTGTTCCCGAATGTCTACTTCAAGCGGGAAGCAGACGGCGGGACGGCGCTGGGTGCAGCCAAGCCGTTGACGGTCGAGGGCGCGCCAGTCGACTTCGAGAACATCGAGGACCTGGACGAGGACGCTTCGCTCGGGGTCGGCAAGGTCGAGGACTTCACCTGGAAGGGCCTGCTGGACTTCTCCACGTGTACCGAATGCGGGCGGTGCCAGTCGCAGTGTCCGGCCTGGCACACCGGCAAGCCGCTGTCGCCGAAGTTGCTGGTGATGGGCCTGCGCGACCACGCCTATGTCAAAGCGCCCTACCTGCTCGCCGGTGGCGGCAAGGACATGATGGGCGACGAGACCGCCACGCCTGACCAACTTGCCGATGTACCGGCTGCGGCGCTGGCCGAGGCCGAACGACCGCTGGTGGGACCTGGTGACCAAGGCGGTGTCGTCGACCCGGACGTGCTGTGGTCATGTACGACCTGCGGTGCGTGTGTCGAGCAGTGCCCGGTGGACATCGAGCACGTTGATCACATCCTGGATCTGCGCCGCTACCAGACGTTGATCGCCACCGAGTTCCCGTCGGAGTTGAACGGACTGTTCAGGAACCTGGAGAAGTCCGGGAACCCGTGGGGGGTCAACCAGTCCAAGCGGATGGAGTGGGCTTCCGACCTGCCGTTCGACGTGCCGCAGGTGGGCGTCGACGTCGAATCCCTCGACGAGGTCGACTGGTTGTTCTGGGTGGGGTGTGCCGGGGCGTTCGAGGACCGGGCCAAGAAGACCACCCAAGCCGTCGCGGAACTGCTCCACAGCGCCGGTGTGTCATTCGCTGTGCTCGGAGACGGCGAGACTTGCACCGGCGATCCCGCCCGTCGGTCCGGCAACGAGTTCTTGTTCCAGCAGCTGGCGATGCAGAACGTCGAGGTACTGCGAGAGACCAAGGCACTACGAATCGTCGCGACCTGCGCACACTGCTTCAACACCCTCAAGAACGAGTACGTGCAGCTGGGCCTTCAGCTGGAGGTCGTGCACCACACCCAGCTGCTCAACCGCCTGGTGCGTGAAGGCAAGCTGACCCCCGTCGCCCCGACGAACGGCGAGGTGGCCGGACGTGCTGTCACCTACCACGATCCCTGCTACCTCGGGCGGCACAACAAGGTGTACGAGCCGCCGCGTGAGCTGGTCGGCGCCCTGCCCGGTGTCGAACTGCGCGAGATGCCTCGCAACTCCGACCGGTCCTTCTGCTGCGGGGCCGGTGGGGCCCGCATGTGGATGGAGGAACGCATCGGCAAGCGGATCAACACCGAACGCACCGAAGAGGCCCTCGCCACCGGCGCGGAAGCGATCGCGATCGGCTGCCCGTTCTGCCGCGTCATGCTGTCGGACGGCCTTACCGCCGCACAGGCGAACGGGCAGGGCGAAGGTGTGGAGGTGCTGGACGTCGCCCAGTTGCTGCTCGCGGGGGTCAAACGTGGCGATACCGCCTTGCCGACCGAGCCCACTGCAGGTAGGCCGGCTCCGGCGACGGAGTAGTCGGCGCGCCTGTTGACCTGCACATAGCACCACAACGTCGCAGTCGCGGTGCTGGCGATACTGCGAGCAGTGTTGCACTCGTGCAGCAGTTCGACAGTCACCGCCAGCTCACTTCCACTCTCGCAGGCTTTGCGCCAGTCTCAACCCCAAGTGACGCCACTGTGCACTTGACATGACGTCATAATGACGTCACCATGGCGTCATGGAACTGGCGCCGTACGTCGACAACCTTCGAAGAGACCTCGCTGCCGCCGCGGAAGCCGCTTCGGCGGAGGTTCGCGATGCGGCAAGCCGACTGTCGTACGCGATCGAGCCGTCGCTGCGAATGGTCATGCTCGAGGCGCTCAGCGTGGCAGCTGCCGAGATCACTGAACAGCTTGCGGCGGGTGTCGTCGAGGTCCGGCTGCGGGGCCGCGACCCAGAGCTTGTCGTTGGTGAGGCCGCGACCGCGGCTTTGGAAGCGGCCGAGCCCGCCACCGCGGCTGCCACCGACCTCGAGGAAGGAGTGGCTCGCGTGTCCCTCCGGCTTCCCGAGTCCGTGAAGGCCCGGGTCGAAGATGCCGCCGCAGCGTCCGGGCAGTCGGTCAATGCCTGGCTGGTTCGCGCTGTGGTGCAGATGCTCGACGCGCCGCCCGATCGCCCGTCCCGGGAGTCCCGCATCTTCGGCCAGCGGCTCACCGGCTGGCAACGATAGACCGAACAACCATGAGGAGCATTAGATGACCACCACCGGCAACGACTTCGTCCGGACCTTCTCAGTCACCGGACCCTTGAACGTGTCGGTCGAGCTTGGAAGCGGAGAGATCTCCATCAGCGCCGGCGCAGTGACCGAGGCGGTCGTGCGACTCCAGCCCGGCCCGGCTGGCGACCCGGATGCGCTGGACCTGATCGCCCGCACTCGAGTCGACCTGCGCGGCAATGCACTTCGGATCGATGTGCCGCGGGCGATGGGCTTCCAGCGGCATCCGGACGTGATCGTAGTCGCCCAGGTGCCCGCCGAGAGCACCGTAGTCACCAGGTCCGGCTCCGCCGACGTCCGGCTGGATGGAACGTACGGCGATGTGAAGGTGACCACCGGCTCAGGAGACGTCTGGGTCGACGCGGCTCGTGACGCCAGCATCGGTACCGGCAGCGGCGACGTCCGGATCGGACTCGCAAGTTCTGCCGCCGTGAAGACCGGCTCGGGCGACATCGCGGTCGAACGCTGCCGCGACGATGCGCGTCTGGAGACCGCATCGGGCGACGTTCACGTGTCGGAGCTGGGCGGACGTGCTCGGGTGTCGTCAGCGTCGGGCGACGTCGAGCTCGGCTCGGTCGAGGGCGACATTCATCTCAAGACGGCGTCGGGCGACGTGACGGTGAGCAGGGCGTCGGCTGGGGAGCTGCAGGCCAAGACCGCCACCGGCGACGTCGCGGTCGGCATCGCCAGTGGTACTGCGACGCTGCTGGACTGCTCATCGATCACCGGTCAGGTCAGCTCTGAACTGGAGCCTTCCGACGAGCCCGCGGAAGCGGACGCGCGCCGGCTGGTCGTTCGGGCCCGCACCGTCAGCGGTTCGGTAGCGATCCGCCGAGCTTGACCTCAACTGCACTTCAAGTTCGACCATGTCTGTCAGTGCCCACCGCTAGCTTCACCTGTGGAGGAGAGACGATGTTGCCCACACTTATCGATCTTGAAATTCATGTCCCGACCACGCCGCACGAAGCAATGCGGCATAGGGTTGGCGAGCACGAGCGGGTGGCCCTGGAGCTTATGCAGGCACGCCGCATGCAACGTTGGGCCGACCGTTTCGACCGGTTGTCGCGACGCATGTCACGCACGGCGTATCTACGGCTGGCGAGGCTGCCGTGATGGCCTCCCACCGGTCGCCGCCTCGGCGGTGATGCGTCCGCGGGGGGCGCTTGGTGAGCCTGGCCGCCGCGTCCTGCGCCATGGCGGCCAGGTAAGGCCAGGGGTGCGGGTGGCAGCGTCTGACAAGCCGCTTTGGTTCGGTGGCGGCGACAGGGATGGAATAGCCCTATGACCGTTCACGTGGGGACTGGCCCACTCGCCCCGGCCGACGTCGTCGCCGTTGCCCGGTACGGCACCGGCGTAGAGCTGACTGACGAAGCGTTGGCGGCCATCGCCAAGACCAGGGAGGTCGTTGAGCACCTCGCCGCCGCTGACCTGCCGTACTACGGAGTCTCGACCGGGTTCGGAGCGCTTGCCACCAGGCACATACCGGTCGACCGGCGGGCGCAGCTTCAGCGGAGCCTCATCCGAAGCCACGCAGCTGGCTCGGGCAACGAGGTGGAGCGTGAGGTCGTCCGGGGGTTGATGCTGTTGCGGCTCTCCACCCTTGCGACCGGCCGGACCGGCGTCCGCCCCGTCACCGCCACGACGTACGCGGCGATGCTAGATGCGGGCATCACCCCCGTCGTCCGCGAGTTCGGCAGCCTGGGCTGCTCCGGCGACCTGGCGCCGCTGGCCCACTGCGCGCTGGCCTTGATGGGCGAGGGTGAGGTACGCACCGCGGCCGGGAAGCTCGTTTCCGCCGGCGAGGCGCTTCGTGCGGCCGGGATAGAGCCTGTCGAGCTGGCCGAGAAAGAGGGTCTGGCTCTGATCAACGGCACGGACGGGATGCTTGCCATGCTGGTCCTGGCCGGGCACGACTTGAACGGGTTGCTCCGCACCGCGGACGTCGCGGCGGCGATGAGCGTCGAGGCTCTGCTCGGTACGGATCGGGTGTTCGCAGCGGATCTGCAGGATTTGCGGCCGCACCCGGGGCAGGCGGCTTCGGCCACGAACCTGAGGATGCTGCTGGCCGGCTCCGGAGTGGTGGCCAGCCATCGCGGGCCGGACTGCACGCGAGTCCAGGACGCGTACTCGCTGCGGTGCGCGCCACAGGTGCACGGGGCCGCACGGGACACCTTGGCACACGCCGAGGCGGTCGCGTCGCGCGAGCTGGCAGCGGCGATAGACAACCCGGTGGTGACGCCGGACGGCCGGGTGGAGTCCAACGGCAACTTCCATGGCGCGCCGGTCGGGTACGTCCTGGACTTCCTTGCTATAGCGACCGCAGATCTCGCCGGCATCAGTGAACGCCGCACTGACCGGTTTCTCGACGTAGCCCGCAGCGGTGGTCTACCGGCCTTCCTGGCCGACGATCCCGGCGTCGATTCGGGACACATGATCGGGCAGTACACCCAGGCCGCCATCGTCTCCGAGCTCAAGCGACTGGCGGTGCCCGCGTCCGTGGACTCGATCCCGTCCAGCGCGATGCAAGAAGACCATGTCTCGATGGGCTGGAACGCCGGCCGCAAGCTGCGCCGAGCAATCGACGGGCTGGGCCGGGTGCTGGCAGTCGAACTGCTGACCGCGGCCCGCGCCCTCGATTTGCGAGCCCCGCTGGAACCGGCGACCGGCACCAGGGCGGTGCGCGATGCCATCCGGGCGCACGTACCCGGGCCGGGAACGGATCGGTATCTCGCCCCTGAGATCGAGGCCGTAGTCGATCTCGTCCGAGACGGAATCATCGTCGAGGCCGCCGAGTCGGCCGTCGGGCCGTTGAGCTAGCTCATGGCGACCGTCAACGGCCCGCGCCGGCCGATCCGGGTGTGCCCGCCACGTCGGCCCTACTCTCGGCGGTACTTCTCTCCCAGAGGCTTTGCAATGCACACCTATGGGAAGCGCGCCCGCTTCGTATTGGTGTGCATTGCAAAGCCCTTGGGAAGGTAGGCACTGGGAGGGGAAGCTAGGGCACGGGGGCGGCGTGGTTGGAGCACGAGGTCGGGGCAGGTGGTGGGCGGGGCGGGGTAGGCGGTCACGAACCTGGAGCGGCGAGCGAATCCGGCGAGAGCAGGATTCGGGAAGGAGATTCCGATGAACGCAGGCCCCCGTCCCGTGCGGGCTCCCCGCGGCGGCACCCTGACCGCCAAGGGGTGGCCGCAGGAAGCCGCCCTGCGGATGTTGCAGAACAACCTGGACCCCGAGGTCGCGGAGCACCCCGACGAACTCGTCGTCTACGGCGGCACGGGCAAGGCGGCTCGCGACTGGGCGTCCTTCGACGCCCTGGTCCGCACCCTCACCACGCTGGAGGACGACGAGACGATGCTGGTCCAGTCGGGCCGGCCGGTCGGCGTGCTGCGCACCCACGAGTGGGCGCCGCGAGTGCTCATCGCGAACTCGAACCTGGTCGGCGACTGGGCAACCTGGGAGGAGTTCCGCCGCCTCGAGGCGCTCGGGTTGACCATGTACGGCCAGATGACGGCCGGTTCATGGATCTACATCGGCACCCAGGGCATCCTGCAGGGCACCTACGAGACGTTCGCCGCGGTCGCCGCGAAGCGGTTCGGCGGTTCACTCGCCGGCACCATCACCCTCACCGCCGGCCTCGGTGGCATGGGCGGCGCGCAGCCACTAGCCGTGACGATGAACGACGGTGTCGCGATCGTCGTCGAGTGCGACCCCTCCCGCATCGCCCGCCGGCTCGAGCACCGCTACCTCGATGTCCAGGCCGATTCGGTCGATGACGCGCTGCGGCTCGCATACGACGCGAGGGACGCCGGCCGCCCTCTGTCCATCGGGGTCCTGGGCAACGCGGCCGACGTCGTTCCGTCCCTGCTGGCTCGTAGCGCCGAGATCGGCATCGTGACCGATCAGACCAGTGCCCACGATCCACTGGCGTACCTTCCGCTGGGCGTGGCCTTCGAGGATTGGCTCGCCCAGCGCACCAAGGACCCGGCCGGATTCACCCAGCGGGCGCGCGAGTCGATGGCGGTGCACGTCGAGGCGATGGTCGGATTCCAGGACGCCGGCGCCGAGGTGTTCGACTACGGCAACTCGATCCGCGGTGAGGCGCAGCTGGCCGGCTACGAACGCGCCTTCGCCTTCCCGGGGTTCGTCCCGGCGTACATCCGGCCCCTGTTCTGTGAGGGCAAGGGCCCGTTCCGGTGGGCGGCGCTGTCGGGAGATCCGGCGGACATCGCGGCGACCGACCGGGCGATCTTGGAGCTGTTCCCCGAGAACGAACCGCTGGCGCGGTGGATCCGGATGGCCGGTGAGAAGGTCCAGTTCCAGGGTCTTCCGGCGCGGATCTGCTGGCTCGGCTACGGCGAGCGGGATCGGGCCGGCGACCGGTTCAACGACATGGTCGCCGCCGGGCAGCTCAAGGCGCCGATCGTGATCGGGCGCGATCACCTGGACGCCGGTTCGGTCGCCTCGCCGTACCGCGAGACCGAGGCGATGGCCGACGGCTCGGACGCCATCGCCGACTGGCCATTGCTGAACGCGCTGGTCAACACGGCGTCCGGGGCGACGTGGGTGTCGATCCACCACGGTGGCGGGGTAGGGATGGGACGCTCGATCCACGCCGGGCAGGTGACGGTGGCCGACGGCACGCCATTGGCCGGCGAGAAGATCGCTCGAGTGTTGTCCAACGACCCGGCGATGGGCGTTATCAGGCATGTCGACGCCGGCTACGACCGGGCCGCCCAGGTCGCCGAGGAGCGCGCCGTACGCATCCCCATGCGTGAGGCCGAATGATCACGTTCAGCAGCCCTGTCCCTGCCGTACCAGGCGCGTGCGGGTGGTACGGCTCCGATGAGCCTGGTGGGCGGCCCAGTGAAGGCGCCGGCATGAGCGAGTTGTCTTGAGCTTCGACGCGTTGTGGAACGCGCTCGAGCCGATCGGGCGGGACGGCACGACGGGCGGATACCGCCGCTTCGCATGGACACCGGCCGACCTGGCATGCCGGGGCTGGTTCACCGCCGCCGCCCAGGACCGAAGTCTGGACGTCGAAACCGATCGCAACGGCAACCTGTGGGCCTGGTGGGGTGATCCAGCCGCCGGTGACGCCGTGGTCATCGGATCTCACCTGGACTCCGTACCCGACGGCGGCGCGTACGACGGGCCGCTCGGCGTGGTGTCGGCGTTCGCCGCCCTCGTCGACCTCCGGACCGGCCGACGCATCACGCCGCTACGTCCGGTCGCTATCGCCGCGTTCTCCGACGAAG
>DATHUM010000278.1:0-7570 GCA_035462225.1 Jiangellaceae bacterium
CAGCGCGCGCGATGGATCCGTCGTCCAGCGCGACCTCCACCTCGACGGTGGGGTTGCCCCTGGAATCGAGGATCTCGCGAGCACCAACAGCTTCGATCGTGGCCACGTACGTCTCCCTGCTTGCTTCTTCTTGCGCGACGGCCCCGAGCCACGATGCTCATGACCTCGCTCAATGCGCGTCGGTTACGTCCGCAGCCTCCCGGCGTGGACCACGCCAACCGGGGACGCCCCGCCACGGCGCGGGCCGACGCCGTCAGCGGGCGCGGGCCTGCTCGTATCGGGCGATGTAGGCGTCCACCGGTGTGCCGGCCACCGTTTCTGCGATCAGGTCGAGGTTGAGATCCTCGAGCTTGCGGAATCGCAGGCAGCTCTTGCCCATGTCAAGTTTGCGACCGGAGTCCTCCCACCGCCTGCGGAACTCGGTCTCGTCGACCGAGCCGGCGTAGAGGGCGTTCAGGTAGAGCGAGTAATAGCGCTTCTGAGCCGCGAGAGCCACATAGCCCAGCGGCTGCCCGTTGTACGTATCGGGATACCGCTCGAGGGGAACGCTCCAGCCGATCATGCCGTAGGCGATGGCCTCCTCGTAGCCGTCCGGCATGGCGGCGCTGATGACCTCGCGGACGGCGCTGACGACCTCTCGCCGGTCAGGCTCCAGATTGTCCAGGTACTCCTGGACCGTGGACACACCACTGCCCATGCCCGAATGTTAGTCCTATCGCGCCGGCCGCCTACAGCGACGCAGCTTCAGAGCCAGCCCCTGCGCTTGAAGACCAGGTACAAGCCCACGCTGGTGGCGACCATCAACGCGACCGCCAGCGGGTAGCCGAAGACCCAGTGGAGCTCCGGCATGTGATCGAAGTTCATCCCGTAGACGGTGCCGATCAGGGTGGGCGCGAACAGGATGGCCGCCCACCCGGAGATCTTCTTGACCTGCTCGTTCTGGGCGAAACTGGCTTCAGTCAGGTTTGTCATCTTCTCGTTCTGCGCCTGGCTCACGAGAGTGGCGTTCACCGTGAGGATCTCGCCCAGCGCCTGGCGGAAGCTGTCGACGCGTTCGACCACGGTCGTCGCGTGGTCGGCCACGTCGCGCAGGTAGCGCTGCAACTCCTCGTCCGTGCCGTACTTTTCGAACCCGGCGGCGAGCGCGTCCAACATCCGGAGCAGCGGACGCGTCGCGCGCTGGAACTCCAGGACCTCCTGGGACAGCTCGTAGGTGCGCCGGGACGCGTTCGGGTCACCGCCGAAGACCTGGGTCTCGATCTCGTCGATGTCGTTCTGCAGGCCCGCCACGACGGGGGCGTAGCCGTCCACGACGGAGTCGAGGATCGCGTACAGAACGGCCTCGGGCCCGAACCGCAACAGATCCGGATCGGACTCCATCCGGCGGCGAACCGCACTCAGGTCCGGCGCCTGGCTGTGCCGCACGGTCAGGACGAAGCCGGGCCCGACGAACACGTGGATCTCGCCGAAGTCCACTTCCTCCAACTCGTCGATGTAGCGCGCGGCTCGCAGCACGGCGAACAACGTGTCGTCGTAACGTTCGAGCTTCGGCCGCTGGTGCGCGACGATCGCATCCTCGACCGCCAGCTCGTGCAGCCCGAACTCTTCGGCCGCGGCCGACAGCTGGGACTCGGTGGGGCGGTACAGTCCGACCCAGGCCATCGTTCCGGGATCGTCACGGACCGCCCGGTACGCCGCCGCCACACTCGCAGGGCTCGCAATGCGCTGCCCGTCGCGGTAGATGCCGATGTCGACGACACTCTCACCGACGGTCGGCGGCTCCGGGGTCGCGGCCCGCGGATCCATCGAGTGCTCAGGTGCAACCGTGTCCGGCGGGCGGCGCCGTGGTCGCCGTCGCACCGGCCTCAAGGCTCGTGTCCGCCACTCGTCCATGACAGCCTCCGCTTCCAGCATGTCAGATCCCGCAGGTGGCGCCACGCATCGGACGACAAACCGCGGATGACTAGGCGTCGCGTTCCCGCGCCCGGACGTCCTCGGCGAACCGGCGGACGGCGTCCCGGAGCTCCTGTTCTGCATCCAGGCCGTCTCGGTGCGCGCGGGCCGCGACGGCAAGCAGCAGCTCGCCTACCGGCAACTCGGGGTCGACGTTCGGTAGCTCCGGTGCGACACCGGCCCGAGTGGCCCGGCTGATCGATTTAGCCGCCAACGCAAGCGCGGGCAGCGCGGCAGGGATACCTTCGAGCGCCGAGCTGCGGCCCTTCTCGGCCGTCTTCAGCTCGTCCCAACGCGACTCGACATGGGCGGCCGTGGGTGCGTCGGCGTCACCGAACACATGCGGATGCCGGCGGATCAGCTTGTCCACGATGCCACCGGCCACGTCGTCGATCGAGTAGGCGTCCTCGTCCTGCTCCTCGGCGATGCGAGCATGGAACACCACTTGCAGCAGCAGGTCACCGAGCTCCTCGCGCAGGTGGTCGGGGTCGGACTCGATCGCTTCGAGCGTCTCGTAGGCCTCCTCGATCAAGTAGGTCGCTAGCGAGCGGTGAGTCTGCTCGCGATCCCACGGGCATCCGCCCGGCGACCGGAGCCGGTCCATCACCGCGACGAGGTCCAGCAGCCGGGCACCGGGCAGGTCGTACGAGCCGGCGAGGATCTCGATTTCGGGCGCCGGCCCGCCCTGCGCCGTGCGCCGGGCCACCTCGGCCGCCAACCCGTCGGTCAGGCCGGGATCGCCGTCGGGCGAACCAAGCCACACCACGCCGCCACCGGCGGCCGCGTCCAGCAGGGCACGCGGCTCGGGCGGACCGAACTCCTCGACGGTGATCCCCTCGGCGGCAAGGGCCGTGGGCTGGGGATGGTCGGCGGCGGCCGCGAGCACGCGGTTGGTGCGCAGCGCGTCCCAGGCTTGTGCGGTCAACAGGCCGGCAGCGACCCGCGGGCTCGTAACGAGCAGGATCAGCCGGCCGGCCGTCACTGCGTCAGGCCGTCCACCGGCATCGAGATCGACCCGCTCTGATCGATGACCTGGATGCCGTCCCACGTGCCGTACCGCGGATTCACCTCGACACCGACCTCTTCCGCGGCCGCGGTAATAGCCTGCGCGTAGGCCTCGGAACCACCGAGTTCCTCGATCGTCAGCACCTGGCGAACCGCGTCGCGGAGGGTCGGCTCGGTGAGCCAGTTCGGCGCGAGCAGCGGCGTGAGATCGCCGTCCGGTGTCTGCGGGATCAACTGCTCGGCGATGAATTCGTCGATGGCGGCTTCGCTGATCGTGACCCCGGAGTCGCTGGCGACCTGGTCGGCCAACCGGAACGAAATGATCCGGTTCAGCAGTCCACGCTGCAGCTCGGCCTGGTTCCCGGTGAAGTCGGCGTCCGGGCTCATGTCCATGATTTCGCGTGCGTGGTCCTGCAGCTCGGCTACCGTGATCCGGTCGCCACCGACCACCGCGGCGGCTCCCACCTGGTCGGCATCGCAGGCGGCGAGGGCAACAGCGACGACAACGCTGGACGCGACAGCGGCGACGCGACGGCTGAGCGACACGGTGGTTCCTTCTCGACGGTGGCAGCTGACCACGCCGAATCCTACGGCACCGCCCACCGGCCAGCGGACGCGCCGCCATCTAACTTGCACCGAGCTTCCGTGATGTCGCCACGGGACAGCACCGAGCCTCCACGGTGCCCCCAACGGACAGCACCGAGCCTCCACAGTGCCCCCAACGGACAGCACCAAGCCTCCACAGTGTCGCAGCAGCGACATCGTGGAAGCTTGGTACCAGGTGTCGGCAGCACCGCGGAAGCTTGGTGCGTCCGGGCAGCACTCGCGGCCGTGGCGGGTCAGAAGAACGCCATTCGAGGAGCTAGGCGGGACGGATGGCTCCGGCCCGGTCGGCGGCGTGTGGGTGCAGCAGCTCGGCGGCGGCTTCCGCGGTGACCCGGGACGCTCCGTACGTGAGGACGTACGGCTCCTCGAACTGGGCCGGGTCGGATAGCTCGTGGTCGACGATGATCGTGTCTGGACGCATCGCCCTGATCTCGGTCACGACGCGCAGTTGCCACGGCAGCCGCCGGACCCCACGGACGGCCACGACAACCGGGCGCCCGGGATAGCGGGCGAGCACAGATCGAGCCGTCGGGCCCGACTCGTAGACCTGGACGACGACGGGGCCCGGCATCCGGTCGGCGAGCGGCGCGCCGATTCCCCAGGGAATGTGACCGGCGGCGAGCGACGGGTCGTCCTGCAACTCGAGGACCAGCGGCGCGGTCCGCAACGTCACGTCGCCGCGCGCCACGACGGCGCGGCGGGCGGCCCGAACCTCGGCCGGCTCGGAAATGTCGGGTCTATTAGAACGACCATCGCCGGCGGGCGCCGGGGAGGCGTCCCTCTGCGAGTCCGCATTCGCCCGCGGATCCGCTTCCTCCCGCGGGTCCGCTTCCTCCCGCGGGTCTGCATTCGCCCACGGGTCCGCTTCCTCATGGTGTGCATTGCAAAGGCGGTCGCCACCACGCACCCAAGCCGAGAGTCCGGTGATCCGCTCGGCGGCCTCGGCCAGCCGCTCGAAGCCGAGCCGGCCGGTCTCGACCGCGGTCACGATGGCATCGGCGATCTTCTCGACGAGCTCCGGATCAGTGCTGTCACCACCGACGCAGATGGCATCCACGCCGGCCAGCAGCGCCAGCACCGCGCCTTCGGCGTGACCGACCGTTCCGCTGATCGCATGCATGTCGAAGCCGTCGGTCATGACCGCGCCGGCATACCCGAGCTCGCCGCGCAGCAGACCGGTGATGGTCGCGGGCGACAACGTCGCCGGTTGAGAGGCGTCCAGCGCGGGCACGGTGATGTGGGCGGTCATGACGAGCCGGACACCGGCGGCGATCGCGGCTCTGAACGGCACCAGCTCGCGGTTGTCGAGCAGTTGCCGCGATGCGTCGAGGACGGGCACGCTGACGTGACTGTCCTCTGCCGTACCACCGTGGCCGGGAAAGTGCTTGACCGTCGCCACCACGCCGTGCGATTGCTGCCCGGTGACGAATGCGGCGGTGTGACGAGCCACGAGATACGGATCGGACCCGAACGCCCGCACCCCGATGATCGGGTTGCGCGGGTCGACGTCGATGTCCGCGACCGGCGCGAAGTTGATGTCGATGCCGCATGCGCGAAGGCGGGCGGCCAGCGACGCCGCGACCTCGCGAGTCAGGTCCGGGTCGCCCGCCGCACCGAGTGCCGCACTTCCCGGGTAAGCCGAGCCGGTCGCGACATCGAGCCGCGTGACGTCACCACCTTCCTCATCGATGGCGATCAGCACGTCGGGCCGATACCCGCGCAGGCGCCGGGTCAGCTCGGCGATACCGGCATCGCCCAGCGCCGGGTCGATGTTGCGTCCGAACAGCACTACGCCGCCGAGACCGTCTTCGATCAGCCGGCCGAGCCGAGCCGGCGGAGCCTGCGTCCCGGCGAAACCCGGGAAGAGGGTGCGAAGGGCCAGGCCCCGCAGAGTGTCGGGGCCAGCAGGTAGCTCCGGCATGTCAGCCCTTCACTGCTCCAGCCACCAGACCCGAGGTCATCCGGTGCTGCACGAAAAGGAAGAAGATGACCACCGGGATGGCCAGCAGGGTGGCTCCCGCCATCACCGCACCCCAGTCGCTGGCCCGATTGGCCTGGATGAACGTCCGTAACCAGACCGGCAGGGTCTGGGTCTCCGGCCGGTTCATGATGACCAGCGCCACGACGAACTCGTTCCACGCCAGGATGAAGGCGTAGATCCCGCTCGCCACCAGGCCGGGAGCCAGCAGCGGCAGCGTCACCTTCACGAACGCCTTGAGCCGGCTGCAGCCGTCGATCATCGCGGCTTCCTCCAGTTCGATCGGGACGCCGTTGACGAAACCGCGCAGCATCCAGATGGTGAACGGGATCACACCGCCGACGTACAGCAGCGTCAGTCCCGTCACCGTGTTCAGCAGTTGCCAGCCTTCGAGCATCTTGAACTGCGAGATGAACAGCGCCTCCACGGGCACCATCTGCACAAGGAGGACGGCGAGGATGAACGCCTTGCGGCCACCGAACCGGAAACGCGTCACGGCGAGTGCGGCCAGGAATGCGGCGGCCAAGGTCAACACGACGGTAAGCACAGTGACCGTCGCGGACAGCCGCAGTGAGTTCACGAAGTCGGTCTCGAAGACCCGGCGGTAGCTGTCCAAGGAGCCGTTGACCGGCAGGAACGATGGCTCGCGACTGCGCACATCTCGCTGTGGCAGCAGGGAACTGTTCAGCATCCAGTACACGGGAAAGACCCACCCGACCGCCGCCACCAGGGCGATCACGTTGGCGGTGGCGCGACCCACTGACCGAGCCGAGTGACGCCGGCTCCGCCCGGGCCGCGGAGTCATACTGCCGACGGCCGCGGCGGTCGGCGGCTGCTGCGGCTGAGGCTGCACCATCGTCGTCACAGTTCGTCCTCCTGACGCACCAACAGCCTCACGTAATAGAAACCGACGCCCACGGTCAGCAGCAGGATGATCCCGGAGGCAGCCGCCGCCAGGCCGAAGTTCCCTTCCTTGATTCCGAGTTGGTAGACGTAAGTGCCGATCAGGTGAGTCTCGCGAGTGACCCCGCCCGCGTCCTGCAAGACGAAGATCTGGGTGAAGACCTTGAGATCCCAGATGATCTGTAGCAGGCCGACGATGAGCAGGACAGGCCTGATGAGCGGCACCGTGATCAGGCGGAACCGCTGCCACCCGCTGGCCCCGTCGATCTCGCCGGCCTCGAGCAGATCGCCCGGCACCTGGGTGAGTGCCGCGTATACGGCGAAGGCGACGAACGGCACGCTCATCCAGCAGATGATCAAGGTCGCCACAAAGTAGAACGACAGCGGCTCGATCAGCCATGCGTGGTTCTCGAAATCCAACCCGAGCCAGTTGGTGAGGGCGTAGTTCACGACGCCGAAGCTGGTGTCGAACAGCCACTGCCAGACCGTGAGGGCCGCCAGGTGAGGCATGGCCCAAGCCAGGAGCAGGGCAATCTGCAGAGTTAGCCGGACGGGGGTGCTGATCCTGGTCATCAGCATCGCCAGCGCGATGCCGCCGACCATGGTCAACCCGGCGTTCACCAGGCAGAAGACGATCGACCTGGCGACGACGAGCCAGAAGTAGCTGTCGGACAGCAACCGGCTGAAGTTGTCTATCCCCGTCCACTCCGCCGGCTGGCCGAACTGCTGGGCCAAGCCGTACTCCTGGAAGGACATCACGATCTGGCGGATCAGGGGATAGCCCAATGCCAGAATCAGGAAGCCAGCGGCCGGGATCAGCAGCACGTACGGCATCGTGCGCCGCCGCCGCCTCGCCACGATGGTCGGCGACCGCCCGTCGGTGCGGATCACCGAGGTGGAGACCGGCGTTGCTGCAGACATGCTGGGGCCTCCTCTGGGCTGTTCGTTACGCAGCGTGAGCTTGGAGCCGTCGATCTTGCGACAATCCACCACCACTGACCCTGTGGATTGTCGCAAGATCGGCGTGCCGGCTAGTTGAGCGTCTCAGTGATCGCAGCGTCGGCGTCGGCCGAGAGCTGGGCGACATCGCCGCCGGTGGCGATCCCGATGAAGTAGTCCTCCAGG
>DATHUM010000279.1:0-7235 GCA_035462225.1 Jiangellaceae bacterium
GACGCGTCGTCCTGCACCGCACTCAGCGCGGACGCCACCCCGGTGGACTCGGCGTCGTCGGGCAGGAATGCGGCGCGGTCATTGATCTGAACCTCCGCGAGCTTCCCGGCATACGGACCAGCCACGGCACCGACGATCAGCCAGATGATCGCCAAAACCGCAGGCAGCAGCCATCGAATGCGGCCCACTGTGCGCCTCCCGTAAGTCGTCGTCGCCGGTTCAAGTCTTGCCGCCTCGAGATGAGATCGGGTCGAGTTGCTTCTGAACATAATTAGCACTAAAATAGTTTGTCAACTAGCTACGCCGCTGGAGGGCATCCATGACACATTCGTTCACGACTACCGTCGCCGCACCGCGGCATGAGGTGTTCGCCTGGCACTCCCAGCCGGGGGCGATGCGTCGCTTGATGCCACCGTGGCTGCCCATGCGAGTGCTTCGCGAGTCCCCATCGTTGCGGGATGGCTCCGCGGTGATCTCCATGCTCGGCATCCCGTGGGTCGCGCAGCACGGCCGAGCCGACTACGACCCACCTCGCCAGTTCTCCGACGAGCTGGTCACCACCGGGCTGAGCCGACTGCTGCGGTGGCGGCATATGCATTCGTTCGAGGCTGTCGGAACATGCGCCACGAAGGTCATCGACACGGTGGACGCGCGGGTGCCCAGGCGCGCGGTCGAGTCGTTCTTCCGCTACCGGCACGATCAGCTCGGGGCCGATCTGTGGGCACACCAGCAGGCCCGAAGCTGGTCGGAACGGCCGATGACGGTAGCCGTCACGGGCGCATCCGGAACCATCGGTACGGCACTCACGGCTTTTCTCACGACCGGCGGACACCGTGTCATCCGCCTCGTCCGGCGCTCACCGCGTTCTCCCGATGAGCGGCGATGGCTTCCGGCCGATCCAGACCCCGAACTGGTGGCGGGCGTGGACGTGCTCGTTCACCTTGCCGGCGAATCGCTGGCCGGCCGGTTCACGGCAGCCCGCCGCGAGGCCGTGATGGAGAGCCGGGTCACCCCGACCAGCCGGCTCGCAGAGCTGCTGGCACGGCAAACGAGTAAGCCCAAGGCCTTCGTCTCGGCGTCGGCCATCGGCTACTACGGCTCGGACAGAGGGGCCGATGTGCTTACCGAAGACAGCCCGCGCGGTGACGGATTCTTAGCTGATGTGGTCTCGGCGTGGGAAGACGCCATGCGGCCGGCGGCCGAGGCTGGAATCCGGGTCACCCAGCTGCGCACCGGCGTGGTGCAGACGCCCACCGGTGGCATGCTGCGGCTCTTGGCGCCGCTGTTCTGGGCCGGTCTCGGGGGTCGCATCGGAACCGGCGAACAATGGCTCTCCTGGATCGCACTGGACGACCTGCTCGACATCTATCTTCGGGCGATGCTGGACGACGATATCGACGGACCGGTGAACGCGGTGGCTCCCAATCCCGTGACGAATCGGGAGTACACCCGCACGCTGGCCAAGGTGTTGCGGCGGCCGGCCCTGGTGCCGGTGCCGCGCTGGGCGCCCGGCCTACTGCTCGGCGGCGAGGGCGCTGATGAGCTTGCCCTCGCGAGCCAGCGTGTCACGCCGGCCAAGCTGACCGAGGCGGGGCACCAATTCAGGTACGCCACCCTCGAGCCCGCGCTCCGTCACGTGCTCGGTAGGTGAGAATCAGCCACGTAGTCGCAGGCCTCGGGGGGTGACGTGGAAGCCCGCCGTGGCCAGTGCGGTTCCGAGGGGAGTCGAGCCGATGGCTTCGCCGTCGGCTCGCTCTACGCGCAGCGAGCCGAGAGCGCCGTCGCGGACAGCCAGGGCCAGCGCGTCGGCAGCCGCCCGCAATGATTCGGCCTCGTCGGACCAGGACAGCAGGGTGCGCCCGCCCCGTTCCACGTAGAGCACCAGCGCACCGTCGACAAGTACGACGAGTGCGCCGGCTTTGCGCCCGGGGCGGTGACCGCCGGGTTCGCCCTGCCGGTCCGGCCAGGGCAGGGCGGCCCCATAGGGGTTTGCCGGGTCGGTGGCGGCCAGCACAAGCGCGGACGACGAGTCGCGGCCGGCGCCGTCGGCCGCCGGGGCGGCGTGGGCCCGGAGTCGGTCGACCGCGCCGACCGTGGCGAACTGAGCCGCGCCCAACCCGGCCACGAAGTACCCGCGCCGGGCGCGCCCGGTGTCTTCGAATGCCGAAAGCACCCGGTAGGCGGCGGCAAACCCGCCAGGCAGCCGCTCTGCGACGACCGCTCCACGGGTGACGACGCCGTGACGGTCCAGCAGACCTTCGGCAGCGGCGTGCGCCCGCCGGGTCGGATCGGTGTCGACTTGCGGCAGCAGTGACCACCGGCCGGCAGCGGTCGGCGGCCCGGTTCGCGACGGCATCGCCGCGCGCGGGCGGGCGTACCGTGAGCGTGGTCGGCCCGGCCGCGACCGATGAGCGGGCTTGCCGCCCCCGACGAGCGTCCGCAGCGGTGCCAGCGTGTCGTTGGTGAGCCGCCCGGCCCACACCAGGTCCCAGAGGGCCGTGACGAGCGCTGTGTCGTCGGCACTCGCGACGGCGTCGGCGATCTGCCGGAAGAAGTAGGCCCCGCCCGGCTCGAGCAGCTTGACCACGGCCTCGTGCAGCGGCGAGGTGATGGCTTCGTCGGGTGTGGGCAAGCTCAGCGGTGCGGTTTCCGCAGGATGGAGTGACACCCAGCCATCGGTTCCGGGCAATGCCCCCTGGCCCGCCCAGATGACTTCGCCGGCAGCGGTCAGCTCGTCCAGCCAGGCGGGGTTGTAGCCGGCCAGCCGGGCAGGCAGCACGAGGCGCTCGAGCGCGCTGGCCGGCATCGCGCACCCGCCAAGCTGCTCGACGATGCGCAGCACGCCGTCGGGTCCGGACAGCGTGCTGCCGACGTGTTGCCACGGGGGGAGGAACCGGGCGAGTGCGGCATGGTCGACCGGCTCGGCCTCCCTACGGAGGGCGGCAAGAGAGCGGCGACGAAGCAGGCGAAGAACCTCCGCGTCGCACCACTCGGGTCCGGAGCGCCCAGGGGTGAATTCACCGTCGACGACCCGCCCCGAGGCGGCCAGGCGGCGAAGCGTATCGAGGACGACCGCTACGCCGAGACCCCAGCGTTCGGCGGCGTCTGCGGCGCGGAAGGGTGCGTGGGTGCGCGCGTACCGGGAGATCAGGTCGCCCAGCGGATCGGCCACGGGTTCGAGGAACGCGTGCGCAATGCCGACCGGCAGCGGGGTGCCGACCGCATCGCGCAACCGGCCGGCATCCTCGACCGCGGCCCAGCGATCTTCACCCGCGACCCGCACTGCAACGACTCTGCGGGACGCCTCCAGTTCGGCCAGATGTGCGGCCGCGTCGTCCGGTTCGGTGCACCTTTCGGCGACCTCCGCGGTGGACAGCGGGCCGACCAGCCGCAACAGATCGGCCACCCCTTCTGCATCGCGAGCCTGACGGTCGGGGGACAACCGCTGGAGTTCTGCCTCGGTGCGCAGCAGAACCTCGGCGTCGAGTAGATCACGCAGCTCGGTGCGCCCGAGCAACTCGGCGAGCAGTGTCGAGTCAAGGGTCAGTGCCTGGGCCCGCCGCTCGGCAAGTGGCGAGTCGCCTTCGTACATGAACGCCGCGACGTAGCCGAACAGCAGGGAGCGCGCGAACGGGGATGGTGCAGCAGTCTCGACCTCGACGACCTTGATCGTCCGGTCGGCCGCGCGTCTCATCAGCCGCTCGAGCCCGCCGACGTCGTAGACGTCCTGGACACATTCGCGCAGCGCCTCCAGGACGATCGGGAACGAACCGTACTTGGACGCGACCTGCAGCAGCTGCGCGGACCGTTGCCGCTGCTGCCAGAGCGGGGTACGACGGTTGGGATCTCGACGGGGCAACAGCAAGGCGCGGGCGGCGCACTCGCGGAACCGGGCGGCGAACAGCGCAGAGCCGCCGACCTCCGTGGTGACCAGGTCGTCTACCTCGTCGGGGTCGAGGATGATCAACGTCGAGTCCGGTGTGCCCTCTTCGGTGTCCGGGATGCGCAGCACGATGCCGTCGTCGGCGTGTGCGGCTTGGGCGTCGATGCCGTATCTCTCGCGCAGCCGGGCGCCGATGGCGAGCGCCCACGGGGCATGGACACGAGCGCCGTACGGCGAGTGGACGACGAGCCGCCAGTCGCCTAGCTCGTCTCGGAACCGCTCGACCACGATGGTCCGGTCGTCGGGCACATGGCCGGTGGCCGCACGCTGCTCGTCCAGGTACGTCAGCAGGTTGTCGGTGGCCCATTCGTCGAGGCCGGCAGCGCCGGCTCGCGTGCGGGCTTGCGCCGGCGGCATCGCGCCGAGCTCGCGGACGAAGGTGCCGACGGCTTCGCCCAGCTCGGCCGGGCGGCCGAGGGTGTCGCCGTGCCAGAACGGCAGCCGCCCGGGCTGGCCGGGCGCGGGCGAGACGAGCACCCTGTCGTGGGTGATGTCCTCGATGCGCCAGCTGGTGGCGCCCAGCGAGAAGACGTCGCCGACCCTCGACTCGTACACCATCTCCTCATCGAGCTCACCGACCCGGCCGCTCTTCTCGGCGCCGACGAGAAAGACGCCGAACAGGCCGCGGTCGGGGATGGTGCCGCCGCTTGTGACGGCCAGCCGCTGAGCGCCCGGGCGGCCGGTGAGGGTGCCGGCCATGCGATCCCAGACGATCCGCGGGCGGAGTTCGGCGAACTCGTCGGACGGATAACGGCCGGACAGCAGGTCGAGGACGGCGTCGAACGCCGACTGCGGCAGGGTCGCGAACGGATGCGCTCGCCGGGCCATCGTCAGCAGGTCGTCGACCCGCCACTCGTCCATTGCGACGGCGGCCACGATCTGCTGGGCCAGGACGTCGAGTGGGTTGCGCGGGACGGTCAGCTCCTCGATGAGACCGGCTCGCATGCGTTCGGTGACGACCGCGGTCTGCACCAGATCGCCCCGGTACTTCGGGAACAGCACACCCCTGGACACCGCGCCGACCTGGTGACCGGCCCGGCCGACCCGTTGCAGGCCGCTGGCCACCGACGGCGGCGCTTCGACCTGCACGACGAGGTCGACCGCGCCCATGTCGATACCGAGTTCGAGGCTGCTGGTAGCCACGACGGCGGGCAGCCGTCCCGACTTGAGGTCGTCCTCGATGAGGGCCCGCTGTTCCTTGCTGACCGAACCGTGGTGGGCGCGAGCGACCGTGCCCGGCCCGATGCCGCGGCTGGCACCGGCCTGCGCCATGGTGGTGGCCGGGGCACTGGCCCCGGCCGGCTGGAGACCCTCACCAGTGGACCGCTCGTGCGCGATCTCGTTGAGCCTGGCGGTCAGCCGCTCGGCGAGGCGGCGGGAGTTGGCGAACACGATGGTCGAGTTGTGCTCGCTCACCAGGTCGACGACCCGCTCCTCTACATGCGGCCAGATCGAGCTCTGCGCCTCATTGCCGGCGGCGTCGTCGTCGAGCAGCGACCCGCCGGCGGGATCGTCGACCTGGGTGCGGTGCTTCTCGCCCGGTGCGCTGCTCGGAGCCGTCGCCAATTCGCCCAGATCGGGGACCGGGACGACGACCCGCAGGTCCCACTCCTTCGTGCTGCCCGGATCGACCACCTCGACCGGATGGGAGCCGCCGAGAAAGCGGGCCACTTCCGCGATCGGGCGGACCGTGGCGGACAGCCCGACGCGCTGCGCCGGCCGGGGGAGCAGGGCGTCGAGCCGTTCGAGCGAGAGCGCGAGATGGGCGCCGCGCTTGTTGTCGGCGACGGCGTGCACCTCGTCGATGATGACGGTGCGGACCGAGCACAGGGCCTCTCTGGCCTGGGCGGTGAGGATCAGGAACAGCGACTCGGGTGTCGTGATCAGGATGTCGGGAGGCCGGCGACCGAAGCGGCGGCGTTCATCAGCCGGTGTGTCGCCCGAGCGCACTCCGATGGTGATGTCGGGCCGGGGTAGGCCGAGCCGGGTGGCCGCGTGCGCGATGCCCGTCAAGGGGGCGCGCAGGTTGCGCTCGACATCGACGGCCAGTGCCTTGAGCGGGGAGACGTACAGAACGCGGCAGCGCTCGGTCGGCTCGGCCGGCACGGGCTCGGCGGCCAACCGGTCCAGCGCCCACAGAAAGGCGGCGAGAGTCTTGCCCGAGCCGGTGGGCGCCACCACGAGCGCATTGCTGCCGGAGGCGATCGCGCGCCAGGCGCCTTGCTGAGCGGCCGTGGGCGCGTGGAAGGAGCCGGCGAACCACTCCCGGGTCGCCGGCCCGAACACGTCGAGTACGTCGGCCATGTGACCATCATCGCGCTCGTCACTGACAGCGGAGGACCCGCGGGGCTTGCCGTACGCTGCGTCGGTGCGGTTGACGGAGTTCTGGCAGCGGATGGAGCACCACCTTGGTCCGGCATACGCCGCGTCGTGGGCGCGTGATCAGGTTCTCGGATCACTGGGTGGCCGCACGGTGCAGGAGGCGCTCGAAGCGGGTGTGGACCCCAAGACCGTGTGGCGTGCCGTCTGCGATGCGCTGCAACTGCCGGCGCGGGAGCGGTGAGGCTCGGGCATCGGGCGACCCGAAATGGCCGCATGTGCATGAAACGAAGATGAGTCTGTGGGTGTGACGGAGTACCGTCCTGTTGCGTGACTGCTGACAGTGCGCTGAGCGACGTCCTGCGCCGTGCCAGGGAAGCGCTGTTCAGTGTCGTGTCTACGGGGCAGGACGGTCGCTGACGGCATGAGGAGCCCGGCCGACGTCCAACTCATCCAGCGACGCACCGTCCATACCCTGGTCGGCACCCAGGTGATGGCGGGGTTGGGCGTCAGTAGCGGGGTCGCGGTCGCAGTGCTGCTCGCGAGCAACGTCCTGGGGCGACCGGACCTGGCCGGATTCGTCCAGAGCGCACAAGTGCTCGGCTCCGCGTTGCTGGCCTTGCCGGCCGCCGGCCTGGCCGTCAAGTTCGGCCGACGGGCGGGATTGAGCCTGGCGCTCACGCTCGCCGCCGTCGGAGGGCTGCTGGCCATTGCGGGTGCGCAGACCAAGTTCTTCCCGTTCCTGATGCTCGGCATGGCTCTGTACGGCGGCGGAACCACCGCTGGCCTGCAAAGCCGATACGCCGCGATCGACCTGGCCGTACCCGAGCGACGCGGTCGGACGCTGTCGATGGTGGTGTGGTCGACGACGATCGGTGCCGTGGTGGGGCCGAACCTGGTCGGCCCGGCCGGCAGGTTCGGCGAATGGGTGGGTATCGAGCCGCTGGCCGGTCCGTTGCTGTTCGGTGCCGTG
>DATHUM010000280.1:0-7437 GCA_035462225.1 Jiangellaceae bacterium
GACCCGTTGACGCCGAACCCGTACGACGGGCCGTGCGTGGTCCAGGGGAGCGGAACCCGGCAGCCGTCCCGGCCGCGCTTGGTGTGCCCGGAGCGTTCCCAGATCGGGTCACGCAGCGCAGCCTCCGGAATGTCCAAGACCTCCGGCAAGCCCAGCTCTTCACCCTGGTAGATGTACGCCCCCCCAGGCAGGGCCAGCATCAGCAGGGCGGCCGCTCTGGCCCGGCGGGTGCCCAGGGCCTCGTCCGGTTCGCCAAGCTCGACTGGTGGGCTCGAAGCGATCACCGCGGACGTAACCTGACGTCCGTAGCGGGTCACATGGCGCTCGACGTCGTGATTCGACAGGACCCAGGTCGCCGGGGCGCCGACTTCGTCGAACACGTCCAGGGTCTGGTCGATGATCTTTCGCAGCTCCTGCGCCGACCACGGCGCGCGCAGGTAGTCGAAGTTGAACGCGGTGTGCAGGCCGCCGGGCCGCACGTAGTGGGCGAGCCGCTCTGGAGAGTCCACCCATGCCTCTGCGACGAACACCCTGGGCGGATCGTAACTGTCCGCGACCTTGCGCCATTCGCGGTAGATCTCGTGGACGTCCGACCGGTCCCAGTGCGGATGGTCGTCCGATTCCGCCGGTGTCAGGACCTCGCCGGCCTCGCCGACCGGCAGGTCTGGCAACTCGGGATGTTTGATCATGCCGTGGGCCACGTCGATGCGCATGCCGTCGACACCGCGGTCGAACCAGAACCTGAGAATGTCGAGGAACTCCTGTCGCACCTCCTCGTTACCCCACTCCAGGTCGGGTTGGGACGAGTCGAACAGGTGCAGGTACCACTCGCCGCGCGAGCCGTCCCGCTCGGTCACCCGCGTCCACGCCGGTCCGCCGAACATGCTCTTCCAGTTGTTCGGCGGCAATTCGCCGTTCTCGCCCTGGCCTGGGCGGAAGACATAGCGCGCCCGCTCGCGCGAAGCGGGTCCCGCTTGTAGCGCGGCCCTGAACCACGGATGCCGGTCGGATGTGTGGTTCGGCACGATATCGATGATCACGCGCAGGCCGTGGCCGTGGGCTGCGCGGACGAACGCCTCCGCATCGGCCAGCGTCCCGAACTCGCCGGCGATGCTTCGGTAGTCGGCCACGTCGTAGCCGCCGTCCAGCATGGGTGAGGAATACCAGGGGTTGATCCACAGCGCATCGACGCCGAGATCGCGAAGGTACGGCAGCCGGGACCGAAGGCCACGGATATCGCCCACCCCGGTTCCCGATCCGTCGGCGAACGATCGGATGTACACCTGGTAGATGACGGCGCTGCGCCACCAGTCCTGTTGAACGTCGGTCACGCGCAAGAGCCTACGGATGCCCCCCGGCCGGCCGGCAATCGGATGTCCGAGTGTCGGGTGGCGTCAATTCGAGGCGTTCTGCGCTCGTTCCCAGTCCTCGCGGAGCAACTCGTACTCGACCTCCCCGTATTCGGTGCCAGGGACTGGATCTTCGAACTCCATGTGGAACGTCCGCGCATACTTCAATCCGGCCTTCTCCATCACCCGGCGGGACGCCACGTTGACCGCCATCGTCTCGGCGTAGACCCGGCGGGCGCCGAGTTCCCGGAACGCCAGGTCTACGAGGGCGCGCGCGCCCTCGGTCGCGTACCCCTTGCCCCACGCTGCGCGCCGGAGCCGATACCCGAGTTCGGGTTCGTCGGGCGGGTCGCCGTCGCGTGGTCGCAGGCTGAGCCAGCCGATGAACTCACCGGTCGACTTCTCGTGCGTCGCCCAGGTGCCGTATCCGTCGAAGAGTTCGTAGTACTCGAGGAACCTCGGCAAGATGATCTTTTCCATCTCGGCTCGCGCAGTGGGCCTGCCCTTGCTGATGTACCACATCACCTGCGGATCACTGTCAAGCTCGACGAGCAGGTCCACGTCGTCGCGGGTGAACCGGCGTAGCACGAGCCGCTCGGTCTCCAGAACGACGTCCATCGACAGGCCCCCATGTGATCAGTCCCCAGCGGGAAAGACTAGATCACCGGAGACGGCCGTCCAAGTGCGCAGAAGGCCGGGTTAGCCGGTCGCACCGCCGCCGCCGTTTGTGGGCGCCTTATCGCTGAAAGCGGACGCGCGCACCGCGCCGTCCAGCACCGCTCCCAGAAACGTGGTCGTGCCCTGGTCCAGCAGTTCCCGGCCGGCCGTGACAAGGGCGCCGTAAGCCACCCACGTCAATGCACCACCGGTCGAGACCCGGCGCACACCGGCACGGGTCAGCTCCGGAACCGTCGGGCCGCCCGGCACGGTGAGCACGTTGATCGGCGCGTCGACCTCTTGCACGACCCGCTCGATGTCCGCCATCGCCGCGAGGCCGGGGGCGTACAAGACGTCGGCTCCCGCGTCGCGGTAGGCGACCAGGCGGGCGATCGTGTCGTCGAGGTGATCCACGCCGTAGAGGTGGTTCTCGGCCCGCGCAGTGATGACCAGGCCGTGAGGTACGGCTGCCCTGACCGCTTCGGCGACTCGCCCGATCGCCGCTTCGATCGGCAACACCCCGCGCGCTGGGTCGTAGTCCTCGATCGAACAGCCCGCGGCTCCGGCATTCGCGATCAGCTGGACCGTCCTGGCCACGCCGCCCGCCTCGTCGGGGTAGCAGTGTTCGGAGTCGACGCTGACCGGTACCGTCACCGCCCCGGCCACCGCCTCGACATGCGCGAGGAGTTCGTCGCGCCGGACCCGCTGGTCGCCACGCCCCAACGTGCCGGCGAAGCCGGAGCTCGTCGTGGCAATGGCCGCGAAGCCGAGATGCTCGAGCAAGCGCGCGGAACCGACGTCCCAGGCGTTGGGCATGACGAAAAGGCCACGCCGGTGCAGTTCGCGGAAGCCGTCCGGGGGAGTCACCGCCGGCTCACGTCATTCGTCGAACGTGTTGACGAGTGAGAACGCCGCTCGCTCCAGATAGTCCCAGAGCATGCCGTGCTGTTCGGGCGGTAGGTCTAACGAGTCGACCGCGACCTTCATATGGTGCAGCCACCTGTCACGTGCTCGCGGGTCCACCTTGAACGGCGCGTGCCGCATCCGCAGCCTCGGGTGGCCGCGTTTTTCGGAGTACGTTGTCGGCCCGCCCCAGTACTGCTCGAGGAACATCCGCAGCCGATCTTCGGCGCCGGTGAGGTCCGCCTCGGGATACAGGGGACGAAGCACTGGATCGTCCGCCACTCCCTGGTAGAAGCGGTGGACGAGGAGGCGGAAAGTCTCGTGCCCCCCGACGGCGTCGTAGAAGGTCTGGGCTTGCTGGGTCACGCCACCCATTGTCTCAGGCGGCGGATGCGGCAGGATAGGCACGTCTGCCACTCGAACCTTCCAACGGAGGAGTCAACGAACATGGCCGCAACTCGTACCGCGTCGACGCATTGGGAAGGCAACCTCTTTCAGGGAGCCGGCCAGGTCACGTTCGAGTCGTCGAGCCTCGGCACACACGACGTCACCTGGGCGGCGCGCACGGAGGATCCGGGCGGCCGGACGTCCCCAGAGGAGTTGATCTCGGCTGCGCTGTCGTCGTGCTACTGCATGGCCTTTTCGAACGTGCTGGACAAGGCGGGTACTCCGCCGTCCTCGCTGGACGTCCAGGCGGCGACGACGTTCCAGCCTGGGGACGGCGTCACCGGAATCCACCTGATTGTCCGTGGCGTCGTGCCTGGGATGAGCGCGGAGGACTTCCTGGCCGCTGCCGAGAACGCCAAGGACAACTGCCCGGTGAGCCAGGCTCTCAGGGCTGTCCCGATCACCTTGGACGCGGCGCTCGCCTGACACCACCAGGCGCATCGGTGCCCTACCACCCGCACGCGCATGGTGGGGCACCCGCAGGCATGCTGAACGTGATCAATCGGCGGCAAGTTCGCCGGGCTCGCCCTCGTTGCCGCGGACCCAGATCGTGCGCTGCTGGAACGGGATCTCGATGCCTTCCTCGTCGAGCCGAATCTTGATTCGCTCACGTAGCTGGCGCGCGACCTTCCACTGCTCGAGCGGCTTGGTCTTGACGACGAGCCGGACCACGACACTGTCTACCCCGAGGTTCTCCACACCCCAGACCTCGGGTTCCTCCAGGATGAGCTCGCCCCACTCGAGGTCTTCTGCAAGCTCGTGAGACACCTCGGTCAGGATCGCCCGCACGCGCGCAGAATCGGCCTGGTAGCTCACACCGATGTCGATGACTGCACGGGCCCAGTCCTGGCTGGAGTTTCCGACCCGGACCACCTCACCGTTGCGGACGTACCATACGGTGCCGTCGACACTCCGGAGCCGGGTGACGCGTAGTCCCACGGCCTCTACGGTGCCGGTGGCTTCACCCATGTCGATCACGTCGCCGACGCCGTACTGGTCTTCCAGCAGCATCATCACGCCGGACAGGAAGTCCTTGACCAGGTTCTGCGCGCCGAACCCGAGCGCAATGCCGGCGATACCGGCGGAAGCCAGCAGCGGCCCGACGTCGTAACCGAAGGTGGCGAGGATCATCACGACGGCGATGGCGGCGATCACTGCCGTGACGATGCTCCTGGCCAGCGAGCCGAGGGTGCGCGCGCGAAGCGCGCGCCGTTCGGAGTACGCGCCGGTGCTGCCGAAGACGATCCGAGCCGCCTGTTTCGAACCGAGCACGCGTTCGGGTGGCCGGGAGGTCTCGGCCCGCAGGGCCAGCCGGTTGATGAGCCTGTGCAACAGGTACCGGGCGATCAACGCGAGGAGGATCAGTCCGACGACCCGCAGCGGTATGTCCAGCAGCACCTCTAGCCACCAGTCGCCGCTGTACCGCTCTGGTTCCTCCTCTTGCTGAGCGATCACGACGTCAGCTCCTTTCTCAGGAAGGCCAACTGGTCCGCCGCCAGTTCAACGGTCCGCGACACCGCACGGGCACCGTGCCCCACCTCGCGCTCGGCCCGCAGCAGGACGATGCCACCTGTCGTGGTGGCCTGCAGGGCCGCGCACATCTTGCGGGCGTGCATGGTGTCGACGCGGGTGTCGCCCTCGAAGACGGTGAACAGCACGGCGGGGTAGGCCACACCATCTCGCACCCGGTGGTACGGGGAGTACGAAACAAGCCAGCCCAGCTCCTCCGGGTCGTCCGCGGTCCCGTACTCGTCGTTCCAGGTTGCGCCCAGCCCGAACTTCTCGTACCTGACCATGTCCAACAGCGGCGCCGAACAGACGACCGCGCGGAAGAGCGCGAGCCGCTGGGTCAAAGCGGCGCCGACCAGCAACCCGCCGTTGGACCCGCCGGAGATGCCCAGTTGGTCGCGCGTCGTCCAGCCGTTGTCGATCAGGTACTCGGCCGCGGCGAAGAAGTCGTCGAAGACGTTCTGCTTGTTCTCGCGCATGCCCGCCCGGTGCCAGGCCTCGCCTTCCTCCGAACCGCCACGCAGGTTCGCCACCGCCCATACGCCGCCCGCCTCGACCCAGGCCAGAATGCTCGCCGAATACGCGGGAGTGAGCGAGACCGAGAACCCGCCGTAGCCGTACAGGACGGTCGGCCGCGGCCGGTCCGGCTCACCGGTCGGCGAAATGATGACCATCCGAACCTCGGTCCCGTCCTTCGACCGGTAAGTGATCTGCCGAGACCGCACGGACGGGACCTCCACCGCGCCCGGGCTCTCCGCCCATGTCGTGACCTCGCCCGATCGGCCGTCGTAGCGCAGTACGCGGGTCGGCGTGGTGTGGTCGGTGTAGGCGAACCAGGCCTCGTAGCCGCCCTCGGGACGTTCGGACAAGCCGCCGACGGTGCCCAACGCGGGCAGGTCCAGAGCGCCGATCCGCTCACCGGTGGCGAGGTCGTGAACGGTGATCTCGGAGATCGCATGCCTGGTCCACGAGGCCAAGAGCACCGGCCGCTCGAGGTCGTCCAGAATCGCGTAATCCTCTAGGACGGCCTGCGGGTCCTGGGGGAGCAGGTCGTGCCATTGCCCGGGCTCGGTGGGGTCGGCCACGGCCAGCCGGCCGCGCGGAGCGTCCTTGTCGGTCCAGATGTAGAGCCGGCCGTCGCGCCCGACGTGCGGGTATGCGCGGGCGTCCACCCCCACCTGGACGGCGACGAGTTCCGGGGTGGCCGGATCGGATGCGTCGATGTCGGCCAGCCACAGATCGTTGCGAGGCGACGTGCCCTGGGCGGCGGTGACGATCAGCCACCGCCCGTCGCGGCTGACCGAGACGCCGTAGTAGTTCGTCTTGTCCAGCCCGGCGCCGAAGATCTCCACGTCCGAATCGGGGTCGGTGCCGAGGCGGTGCAGATAGACGCGGCGGTGGAACTGCTCCTCGCCGGCCGGCACGGTGTCTGGTGCCAGCCGCCGCACGTAATAGAACGCCTTGCCATCGGGTAGCCACGCGACGGGGGAGTAGCGAGCGCGGTCGATCGGCCCGTCGACGTCCTTGCCGGTTGCGACGTCCAAGACGCGAAGAACGGACTCCTCCGTGCCGCCGGCCGATAGCTGGTAGGCGAGCAGATCGCCGGACTGGGACGGCTTCCAGGCGTCGAGGGTGGTGGTGCCGGACGCATCGATCGCCATCGGGTCGACCAGCGTGCGTTCGGTGCCGTCCGGATCGATCGTGAGCAGGACGGCGTGTTCCTGCTCCGCGGTGCGGCGGGCGAAGAAGGCGCGCCTGCCCCGCCAGGTGGGGGTCCCGATATTGCCGGCGCCGAGCAACTCGGTGAGCCGGTCTTGCAGCGCCGGGCGGGCGTCCCACGAGGTCCGGTGCTCTGCGAACAGCTCGGCCTGCGCTGCGGACCAGGCAACAGTCGCCGGGTCGGATTCGTCCTCGAGGGTCCGGAAGGCGTCCGGGACAGTGATGCCGTGCAGGACGTCAGTGTGATCGGATCGGGGAGCGGTGGGATATAGCGTCACGTCAGCCGACCATACCCACCGCCGAGCTCTCCGGCCGACGCGCACGATCTGCCCGACTATCGTCGAGGCATGAGCCAGCCTCCGCAGATGCGCGTCTCGATGCCCGACGACAAGGTCCCCGGCGTCTACGCCGATTTCGTCAGCGTCTGGCATACCGCCGACGTATTTACCTTCGATTTCGCGGCACTGAGCCGCCCGCCCGCCCGGGTGGAGAGCGACGACGGTACTCCGGTGACTCAGGCGCAGGCACAGGTGGTGGCACGGGTCCGCGTCCCGCCCAGCCAGGTGTTCGAGATCATGAAGGCGCTCGAGCGCCAGCTGACCGCGTGGGAGACCGAGACCGGCCGCCGACCGCGCCCATCCCCACCATCGCCCGAGGCCAAGTAAGGCGAAAACCGGTTGCGGCGCCGGCTGGCCGCCTTTGCACCGGTGTGGCCATCCGCCCACCCTGACTGTCCTGGCATGATCACGGTCCGTGCTTCCGGGCAAGCACTCGGCGCAGGAGCGTTCGCTCGGTCACTGTCCAGGCCGTCGTCGTGAGCAGGTAGAGCCCAGCAGCGAGCGGGACGATCGCC
>DATHUM010000281.1:0-6868 GCA_035462225.1 Jiangellaceae bacterium
TGCTCGCCGACTACCTCCCCGAACCGCTTTCCGACGACGAGTTGGCTCGGCTGGTCGACGCGGCGATCGCCGAATCGGGCGCCGAGTCGCCGCGCGACATGGGCAAGGTGATGAAGCTCGTCCAGCCTCAAGTCGCCGGCCGTGCTGACGGCAGCACGGTGGCGGCGGCGGTCAAGGCCCGGCTGACCGGCTGACCGGCTTATCCAGCCCGTCCGCTCACGACAGAGCGGATTCCGCCGGCCAGGTGCGCCCGGAACGCGGGCTCGGCGTAAGCCTCGATCGGGTGGCCGAGCACGGTGTAAAAGCAGCGCCCGGCGCCGACGTTGTGCTGCCAGGCGATGGGATGGCCCGGCCCCATGGTGCCTGCCTCGTAGGTCGACTCGTCCACCGACAGGAGTACGTGCACTCGTGGCCGTGGGTCGTCGGTGAACTCGTCCCAGCTGCTAGCTGGGCCGCCCAGCAGGGTTGCCGATGTTGCTACATGCACGCGGGCCTGTAGGTACGTCGGGCCGCCTGCCGAACGTGATCGAACGCAGCCGCATCAGCGGGTTGTAAGTTCGCGGGCGACGAGTTCGGCGATCTGTGCGGTGTTGAGTGCCGCGCCCTTTCGCAGGTTGTCGCCGCACAGGAACAGGTCGAGCGCATTCGGCTCGTCCAGCGATTGGCGAACCCGGCCGACCCACGTCGGGTCGGTGCCGACGACGTCGGCCGGTGTCGGGAACTCGGCGCGGGCCGGGTCGTCGTACAGCACGACCCCCGGGGCGTCGCGCAAGATTCCCCATGCCTGGTCGGTGGTCACCTCGCGTTCGAACACCGCGTGCACGGCGACCGAATGGGTGGTCACGACGGGCACCCGCACGCAGGTCGCCGAAACCCGCAGGCCGGGCAATTCGAGGATCTTGCGCGATTCGTTGCGGATCTTCAGCTCCTCCGAGCTCCACCCATGGTCCTTGAGCGAGCCCGCCCACGGCACGACGTTGAGGGCGAGTGGCGCGGGGAACGGCCCCAGGTCGTCTCCCACCACACGACGCACATCGCCGGGCTGAGTGCCCAACTCGCGGTTGCCCGCCACCTTGCCCAGCTGGTCGTGCAGGGTCTCGATGCCGGCCTGACCTGCACCGGACGCGGCCTGGTAGGACGCCACCACAAGCTCGGTCAGGCCGAGTTCGGCGTGCAACGCGCCCAACGCGACGATCATCGATAGCGTGGTGCAGTTGGGGTTGGCGATGATTCCCTTCGGCCGGTTCCGCGCCGCCCGAGCGTTCACCTCTGGAACGACCAGCGGTACGTCCGGATCCATTCGGAACGAACCGGAGTTGTCGACCACGACGGTCCCGCGCGTAGCGGCGATCGGCGCCCACTCCGCGGACACCTCGTCGGGGACGTCGAACATCGCGACGTCGACACCGTCGAAGACCTCGGCCGACAAGGCGTGGACCTCGACCTCATTGCCACGCACCGACAGTCGGCGACCGGCCGACCGCGGCGATGCCACCAACTTGATGTCGCCCCAGACGTCCTCTCGAGTGGACAGGATGTCGCGCATCACGGTGCCGACGGCGCCGGTAGCTCCGATGAGGGCAAGCGATGGTTTGCTCATCGACCCGTCCCCCCATAGACGACTGCCTCGACCTGCGCCGCATCAAGCTCGAACGCCTTGTGGACGGCGGAGACCGCGGCATCGACGTCGGCGGCGCGGACGATCACCGAGATCCGAATCTCAGACGTGGAGATCATCTCAATGTTCACACCGGACTCGGCCAGTGCCGAGAAGAACCGAGCACTGACACCGGGGTGGCTTCGCATTCCGGCGCCGATCAGCGAGACCTTGCCGATGCTGTCGTCGTACCGCAGCGACTCGAAGCCGACCTGACCCTGCACCGCGTGCAACGCCTCCCTCGCGCGGCGGCCGTCGGTCTTCGGGAGCGTGAATGAGATATCCGTGCGGTTCGTCGCAGCGGCCGACACGTTCTGGACGATCATGTCGATGTTCGTCTCGGCGTCGGCCACGGCTTGGAAGATCGCCGCCGCCTCCCCCACCTTGTCCGGCACACCCACGACAGTGATCTTTGCTTCGCTCCTGTCATGGGCCACGCCGGAGATGATCGGCTGTTCCATCTCGGCCTCGGCCCCTCCTTGCGCGATGTGGCTGGGCGGCTGGTCGGAGACCCACGTTCCGTCCAGTGTCGAGAAACTCGACCGGACATGGATCGGCAGGTCGAATCGGCGAGCATACTCGACGCAACGCAAGTGCAGGATCTTCGCCCCGCACGCGGCCATCTCGAGCATCTCTTCGTAGGTGATGTGCGGTATCCGCCGAGCAGCGGCGACGATGCGCGGATCGGCGGTGAACACGCCGTCGACGTCGGTGTAGATCTCGCAGACGTCGGCGCCGAGGGCGGCGGCCAGCGCCACCGCCGTGGTGTCGGTGCCCCCGCGGCCGAGCGTCGTGATGTCCTTGCTGTCCTGGCTGACGCCCTGGAAGCCGGCCACGATCGGGATCGCACCCTCGTCGAGCGCCTGCTGAATCCGTCCAGGAGTCACGTCGATGATCCGAGCGCTGCCATGCGTCGATGTGGTGATGACACCGGCCTGGCTGCCGGTGAAACTGCGCGCCTCTTGGCCCAGATCGCCGATCGCCATGGCCAGCAGGGCCATCGAGATCCGCTCGCCCGCGGTGAGCAACATGTCGAGCTCGCGAGGCGACGGAAGCGGCGAGACCTGCTCGGCCAGATCCATCAGCTCGTCTGTGGTGTCACCCATCGCAGAAACGGCCACGACGAGGCTGTGCCCGGCCTTCTTCGTCGCAACGATTCGTTGCGCGACGCGCTTGATCGCTGCCGCGTCGGAGACAGAGGATCCGCCGTACTTCTGGACGACTAATCCCACGACAGACTCCTCTCGCCTCAAATCAGGCGTCGTGGCGAGTCTAGGCGAGATGGCGACCACGCCGCGGACGGTCCAGATACCGGAACCCTCCCCTTCGCGACTACGCTGCTCCATGCAACGCCACGCCCGGCTCTCACGGCCGGGCAGTTTCGATGAGTGCAGGGGTGGCATTGGCAGCCGGGATCGAGGCGGCAGGCGTACGGCGGACGTTCGGGAACGTGGTCGCCGTCGCTGACGTCACGCTGTCGGTTCCCCGCGGGCACGTCACCGCTCTGGTGGGACCCAATGGTGCGGGCAAAACGACGCTGCTGCTCGTGCTGGCGACCTTGCTCAAGCCGGACACCGGACGGGTCCGGGTGGCAGGGTTCGACCCGGTGACCGATTCGGTGGAGGTACGGTCCCGCACAGGATGGATGCCCGATTCGTTCGGAACTTACGACACCCTCACCGCTCGTGAGGTGCTGGAGTTCGCCGCGGCGGCATATCGCATTCCCCGGCAGCTCAGACCGCGGCGGGCCTGGGAACTACTGGCTCTGGTGCACTTGGACGAATTCGCCGAGCGCCCGGTGCATGCGCTGTCGCGAGGCCAGCGACAACGCCTCGGGCTGGCCAGAGCTCTTGTCCACGAGCCCACCGTCCTGCTGCTCGACGAACCTGCCGCCGGGCTGGACCCGCGCAGCAGGATCGAGCTGCGGGGCCTGCTTCGTGGGTTCGCCGCCCAGGGTTGCGCCGTGCTGGTATCCAGCCACGTGTTGTCCGAGCTCGAGACGATCGCCGACCGAGTCGTGTTCGTCGACCGCGGCCGCAGCATCGCCGAGCAGACGCTGGCGGAGCTGCCCCGGGCCGAGAGACGGCCGTGGCGGGTCCGTGCGCTCGACCCCGGCCCGCTGATGGTGTTCCTTGATCACCATGGGACCGAGCACGGCCCACCGGACGCCCACGGCGTCGAGGTGCTGCTATCCGGCGACGAGGCCGCGGCCGAACTCCTCGCCGCAATGGTGCGCGACGGGATTCCGGTCGTGTCCTTCGCGCCCGCGGGCAGCGATCTGGAGGCGGCCTACCTGGCGATCACCGAGGACCGCCAGTGACCCGTCATCAGTCGCCACGGCTCGGCTTCAACCTCCGCGGTGCCCTCACCGTGGCCGCCCACGAGTTCCGGCTCCGCATTCGGGCCGGCCGTTGGCGCTGGCTGCTGGGAGCCTGGTTCCTCAGCCTGTTCGCTCTGACCGCCGGCATCCGCTCGGCGCTCGTTCGCAGCGACCAGATCCGCCCCGGGACGGACATGTTCGGCGGGTTGATGCTCACCATGCTGGCGCTTGCCCTGCTCGTCGTGCCGGCACTTGCCGCTCAGTCGGTGAACGGCTACCGGCTTCGGGGCCTGCTGGCGACGTTACAGACGACACTCCTCACCCCGGCCGAGATCGCGATCGGCAAGCTGGCCGCCGCCTGGGGAACCGCGATCGTGTTCCTGGTGACTGCGATCCCGCTCGCCCTCTGGTGCGTCGCCGAGGGGGCTTCGGGCCTTCGAGTCGCCGTAAGCCTGGGCATCGCCGCGGTGCTGCTGGGCGTGATCTGCTCGATAAGCCTGTGCCTGTCCGCGGTCCTGGCGCGCACCACGACGTCGGGCGTCCTGTCGTACTTGGCCGTGTTCGCCTTGTCCATCGGCACCGTCGTCATCTTCGTGCTCGCCGTTGCGCTCACCCAGACCACGGAGACGCGTACGACGGAGGCCGGCACGTTCGAGCAGACGGTTACCCATCCCGAGCGGGTGTGGTGGTTGCTGGCGCCGAACCCGTTCATCATCGTCGCCGACGCCGCACCTCGAACACTCGAACAGCCTGACGCGGGAGTCCGGCTCGATCCGCTCGGTGCGATCGGCGAGGTGGCCCGGTCGGCGCGGACGCCCGGTTCAACGCTCGTGGACTCCGAGGGAATCGTCGAACTCGGCCGGCAGGCCGTCTGGCCGGTCGGCTTGGCGAGCAATGCGGTGCTCGGTGCCGTAGCACTGGTGATCACCATCCGGCGGCTGCGAACCCCGTACGTCAAGTTGCCGAAGACGGTCCGGGTCGGCTGACGATTTGCCTTCCGGTCGGCTGACGGACACGGTCCGGTTCGGCCGAGCTGCACGGTCGGGGTTCGGCCCACGCTGGCCCAGCTCGGCTGCAGTCCAAGAGGGCCTGACTGTGGCGGTCCGGGTCGGCCGAGCGTGACGATCCGGTTCCGCCGACCTTCACGGTCCGGGTCGGCCGAGCTTGACGGTCCAGGTTGGCCGAGCTTGACGGTCCAGGTTGGCCGAGCTTGACGGTCCAGGTTGGCCGAGCTTGACGGTCCAGGTTGGCCGAGCTTGACGATCCAGGTTGGCCGACCTTCCGAGGCAAATCGTTCCTCCCTGATCAAAGCGTCGGTGATCATGTAATTCAGGGGGTCCGGCCGGCGATTTGATCAGGGAGGAACGATTTCCCTCGGAAGTTTAGCGCTTTCCCGCGGGCTGACCGCTCGATGTGCCGGGTGGCACAGCCGGATTCGGGCCAGGCCAACGAGTAACGTGCCCTCATGCGCAGCTTCGGCGCCATCTCTGCTCGGATCTACCGCCTCTTCAATCATGATCCAGAGTCGAACCGGATCGTGGTGGATCTGCTCGGACTGACCCCCGACGACCGGGTTCTCGAGATCGGCTGCGGCCTGGCGCGGCGATCGAGCACGCTGCCAGGCGTATCGGCGCGGATCGCGTCGCAGCCGTCGAACCGTCGGCCACGTTCGTCGACATGGCCCGCAAGCGCGTCCCCGGGGCCGATATCCGGGTCGGCAGCGCTACCGACATCCCGTTCGACGACGGGTCGTTCGATGTCATCTGGTCGATCGCCTCGATGCACCACTGGCCCGAACGCGACCCTGGCCTCGCCGCGCAGTCGGCCAAGCTTGCGCCCGGCGGCCGGCTCGTCGTCGCCGAACGGCTGCTGGACAAGCCCGGTCACGGCATCACGCCCGAACAGACCAAGGATGTCGTCGTATACCTCGAGGGGCTCGGCCACGATGAGGTCCGCGCGTTCACCCGACCTAACGGCAAGAAGACGATCCAGCTCATCGAGGCGAGGAAACCCGCCTGACGGCTCAGTGTTCCATCGCCTCGGCGGCGACCTCGGCCAGCAGTTCGTCCTCCGCATCGGTGGCCGGGTCGCGCTCAGTGTCGAGCCTGGTGTGCGCGATCAACGAGTGCAACGCCCTGAGCACCGCGCCGCAAGTCGCACCCCATGACGACAGGTAAGAGAACTGCCACCACCACAGCGCTTCACTGGTGTGGCCATCGCGGAAGTGCGTCAGGCCGTGGAGCAGGTCGGACGCGATGCTGGCCAGGTCGTCGGAGATCAGGAACGTGTCGGCGCCGCGGGCGGGATCGACCGGATCGATGATCTCGACGTAATCGTCGACGGGCTCGAGCAGCGCGGCCAACCGCTCCCGCAGTTCCTCGACATCAGGGTCCGGACCGGCGTCGGGCTCGAACCGCTCGGCCGGGACGACGTCTGCGATGGCGCCCAGCCGTCCGCCGGCCAGTGCGAGCTGGCTGACCTGCAACAACAGCATCGACAGCGTCGTGCCGGGATCACTGCCTCGGGCGATCTCGCGGACCGCTACCAGGAAGCTCTCGACCTGGTCGGCGATCTCAGCCGCGAACTCGCCGTAGTCCTCGTCCGGAGTGAAGGCGGGCTCAGACATCGAGCAACCTCCTTCCCTCGAATGCACGGCCCAGAGTGACCTCGTCGGCGTACTCGAGGTCACCTCCTACCGGAAGTCCACTGGCCAAACGCGTCACGCGCAACCCCATCGGCTTGATCAATCTGGCCAGGTACGTGGCAGTCGCCTCGCCCTCCAGGTTCGGATCGGTGGCAAGAATGAGCTCGGTGACCGTTCCGTCGGCCAGCCGGGTCATCAGCTCGCGCACCCTCAGGTCGTCGGGACCGACGCCCTCGATCGGGCTGAT
>DATHUM010000282.1:0-10266 GCA_035462225.1 Jiangellaceae bacterium
GAGCTCAGGGTCGGCCGGGAAGCCGAGTGCGAACGAGCCGAGCGCCGACCCCGTCACGAAGTACCTCATGAGGGCACCGATCCGGGTGGCCCGGGCCGGTGGCCATCCCGCTTCGACCAGGGCTCCGAATACCGCATCGGCCATCGCAAGCGCCGCCGGACGCCGCCCCGGCCCCTGGGCGAGGTACGGGATGATGTTCGGATGATCTAGGAGCGCGGCGCGGAACGACCGAGCCCATTCGCGCAGCGCGTCGGCCCAGTACACCCGGCCCAGCATCGAGATGTCCACGGTGGTGGTCACTTGGTTCGCCACCGCGTCGACGATCTCGTCCTTGGTCGCGAAGTAGTTGTACAGGGACGGCCCGCGCACGCCGAGCGCGGCCGCCAACTTGCGTGTGCTGAACTCGGCGAGCCCGTCGGCATCGATGAGTTCCATAGCGGCGGCCACGATCTGTTCGCGACTGAGCAGCCGCCGCGGTGGACGTGCCACTGTGCACTCCCTTCCCATTCGTCCGCGACGGTGGAAAACTACCAGCGCTAGTTATCGCTGGTCGAGAGGATGCCGTCGATGGACTTCGCACTGGACGACGAGCAGGTAGCAATCCGGGACACCGCCCGCAGCTTCATCACCAGGGAGGTGATGCCGTTCGAGGCCGAGGTGCTGCGCCGGGAGCGGGCCGGCGAGCCGGGCCTGCGCCCGGACGAGCTGCTCCAGTTGCAGCTCAAGGCCCGGGAGTTCGGCTTCTGGGGGCTGTCGACACCCGAGGAATACGGCGGCATGGACCTTCCTGCGCTCACCCAGTCGCTGCTGTGGACCGAAGCCGGCCGGTGCAATGTCCCGTTCCGCTTCGGCGGTGAAGCGGACAACATCCTGTACTACGCCAACGACAAGCAGCGCGAGGAGTACCTGGTGCCCACCATCGAGGGCGAGCGCGGCTCGTGCTTTGCGATCACCGAGCCGGGTGCGGGTTCGGACGCCGCGAACATCAAGCTCCGCGCCCGGCCGGACGGGGACGACTGGATCCTGCGAGGTGAGAAGACGTTCATAACCGGCGGCAACGAAGCCGACTTCGCGATCGTGATCGCCGTAACCGACCCGGACCGTGGTGTGCACCGGGGCGGAGCCACGGCATTCCTCGTCGACCGTGCGATGGGCTGGACGTCCACGCCGATCCAGACGATGGGGCCGGCGACACCGGCGTCCCTGTATTTCGACGACGTCCGGGTGCCGTCGGCCAACATCCTGGGCGAGCTGGGCCAGGGATTCGAGCTGGGTATGAAATGGATCCTCGAGGGTCGCTGGCGCATTCCGGCCTGGGCCGTCGGCATGGCCGAGCGGGCCCTCGCGATGGCGATCGACTACGCGAACACCCGCGAGACCTTCGGCTCCCCCATCGGGACGAACCAGGCGATCCAGTGGATGATCGCCGACTCCGAGGTGGAATTGGAGGCCGCCCGCGGCTTGGTGCTGCGCGCGGCATGGACGGTCGACCAGGGCAGGGACGCCAGGCACGCGTGCGCCCAGGCCAAGCTGTATGCGGCCGGCATGGTCAACCGCGTGGTCGACCGCGCGTTGCAGGTCCACGGCGGCATGGGCTACACCCGAGAGCTGCCCCTCGAGCGCATGTACCGGCAGGCCCGGCTGATCCGCATCTACGAAGGCACCGACGAGATGCAACGCCTGATCATCTCGCGCGATCTGCTCCGCGGTTTCACCACGGTCGGCCTGTAGCGCCCCTGCGACCTGTCCGGCCAGACCGCGGATGCGTCGCAGGTCAATGAGTTGTCCGGCCGGACACGTCGCGCAGCGCAGGTTTCGCCTACATCACACGCTCGAGGCGCCGGCGCTCCTGCACGGCGACGGTCACCACGAGAACCAGGACCACCAGCATGCTGATCATGAGCGATGGGATCGTCAGGTTGGCCACGACGGCGTGCGGGCCTCGCACCCACACGTCGGCGGTGTCCTTGTCGACCCAGCCGTCCTGTCCCAGCCGCACGACGGCAGTCAGGAGCTCCAGCGCAATGCCCAGGGCCGCAAGCGGGACGCTCACCGACAGGATCCGGTTGAGCACCTTTTGGACCCTCGTCGTAGTCGCCTGACGGGACCGCCAGACGACCGCCGTGGCTAGCACGAGCAGGGGGAGCTGGAGCGAGTGGGCTGAGATGTGCAGGTAGCTTGTGTCGCCTTGTGCTGCGAAGGGGAAGACAAGCAGGAACGACACCCAGATCAGTCCGAGCAAGAGCAGCGAGCGCTGCATGGCGGCCTCCTCAAAGGACGGGGACGCCCCGAACCTAGGAATCCGCACGTCAGGCCGCATCGGCCCTTTCGCCTAAACCGTCCCTCCAGGCGAGTACGGCGTGGACCCGGCGGTTCTCCCAAGGTCCCTCCGGCAGATCGAGCTTGGCGAAGACCGACCGCAGGTGTGCGTCCACCGTGCGCTCGGAGACGACCAGACGGGCCGCGATGCCGGCATTGGACAAGCCCTCGGCGAGCAGTGCCAACACCTCCGACTCGCGGGGTGTGAGGTGGGCCAGTCGAGGCGTCTGAAGGTTGTGGTGCTCGGGCAGCGTAAGCGCCCGCGAGCTTCCCACGGCGACGAGCGCCAGGGCGGCGTACATACCGCTGAACAACAGGACGGTGCCCGCCACCGGCAGCGCGCCACAGAGCATGACGAGCGCGGTACCGCCGAGAGACGACAGTGCCACGAGCGCCAAGCGCCGCGACGCTTCCCCGGAAGCGCGGACGGCTGCGACCAGAGACACGCCTGGTCCGAGCAGGACTGTGGCCAGAAAGGCCATATTGAGCGCCATGCCGATGACCTCACCCGGACCCCACGCGATCAGCGCGGTGGCCTCCAGCGGCTCGAAGTCACCGAAGAACAGCGCGAAGGACGCCGCGGCCGCGACGCCCAGGCCGATCACGATACTCGCAGCCAATCGCGTCGTGCCACGCCCCAGATAGCGCACGGCGAGCAGCGGCAGCAGGGAGAATGCCGCCAGCAGAGGCACGTGTCCCACGCCCCCGAGCACGGCGAACGCCCACGCGACGCGGCTCCCCGGAGCCTGGTTGGACGCGAGAGCTGCGCCTGCCCACAGGCCCGGATAGGCCAGCGACCCGATGGCGACGGCTCCCACCGCGTGTCGCCACGTGATCCATCCCGGATCAAGGCGAAGGTACGTCGCTACAAGTACTGCACCGGCCCCTAGGGCAGCGGCGAGCACGACGTACGACGTACCCCAGAACGGGCCGGCCACGGACCGCGACACCACAACAAGGGCTACGACTGCGAGCCCCAGCGCGCCTGCGGCGTACGCAAACGGGAACCGGGACCGGTGGACTACCACGCCTCAGTATGACCGCGCCAACTCGGATCCGCACTTGTCCGGCCGGATGCGTCGCTATCAGCGGGTTGGCAGCGGTCAGGGAAAGCGAAGGCGGCGCAGCACACGCATCGACGCTGTCATGACCTTGGCGAACTGGTCGTAGGAATCGTGCCAGGGCAACGGCGTGATGCCGTGTACCCGCTGGGCGGCGATGGCTTGCGGCTCGGTGTAGCGCAGGATCCCGTCGCGGCCGTGCCGGCGGCCCAGCCCGGACGCGCCCGTGCCCCCGGACGGCAGGTCGTGACTGCCCCAGGTGGCTCCGTACGCCTCGTTCACGTTGACCGCTCCAGCCCGGATCCGCCGGGCCACGGCGATCCCGCGGCGGATGTCGCGAGACCACACACTCGCGTTCAACCCGTACAAGGAGTCGTTCGCCAGCGCCACAGCTTCGTCGTCCGTGCTGAACTGGTACACCGACACCACCGGGCCGAAGGTCTCATCGTCGGCGGCCAACATGCCACGACGCACACCGCGCAGCACCGTCGGCTCGTAGAACCACGGCCCGAGGTCGGGCCGCGGCTTGCCACCGGCGAGAACCTCGGCCCCCTTGGTCACTGCGTCATCGACATGCCGCTTCGTCTTGTCCAGCTGCGCCTGCGAGACGAGCGACCCCACGTCGTGCCGGTAGTCGAACCCGGCGCCCAGCCGAAGCTCGCCGATCCGGCGCAGGAACCGCTCCATGAACGCATCGCGGATCGGCGCCGCCAGGTACAACCGCTCCACGGCGATGCAGAGCTGGCCGGCGTTCGAGAAGCATGCCCGCACCGCACACTCGGCGGCCCGGTCCAGGTTGGCGTCGTCGAGCACGACCATTGGGTTCTTGCCACCCAGTTCGAGGGTCGCGCCGACCAGGCGCTCGCCGGCCCGCGCACTGATCTGCCGGCCTACGGCGGTGGAGCCGGTGAAGGACACGTAGTCGGCCCGATCGACGACCGCTCCGCCGATCCCGGGCCCGTCACCGGAGACGATCTGCCACAGGCCCTCGGGCAAGCCGGCCTCGATGGCGATGGCGCGGGCCATCAGCGCAGTCAGCACCGCCTGCAGGTCAGGCTTGTGTACCACGGCGTTGCCCGCCACGAACGCCGGTAGTGAATCCGAGATCGCCAGCGTCAGCGGATAGTTGAATGGCGAGATGACGCCGATGACGCCCTTGGGATGGCGCACCTCTATCGCCTTGGTCAGGCCCGGTGCCAGCCCCATTCGGCGCCGATCCCGCAGCACCTGCGGGCCTCGGACGGCGCAGTAGCGGGCGGCAAGTGCAACGTCCCCGATCTCTTCGAAGGCATCGCGACGTGCTTTGCCTGATTCGGCCTGGATCAAGTCGGCCAAGGCCGACTGCCGGTCCAAGACGAGATCGTGTACCCGGCCGATGATCCTGGCCCGCTCCCGGAGCGGGCGATCCGCCCAAGCGCGTTGCGCGGTACGAGCCGCGTCGTAGGCGCTGGCCACGTCGTCCGAGGTGGAGAGCGGCAACTCGGCCAGAGGCGTTCCGGTGAACGGCGCCACGATCGGGTGCCGGTCGGCGCGAGGGCTAGCCACGATGCCGTCGATGAGTGTGTCGATCAACGAGCGGTCCACGATGTCGTGGGGGGTACGAACGGCTGCGGTCGTCACATCGCTCACATTAGGCGACCTTCTCATGATCGGCTACTGCACGGTAACCCGACTGAGGGCGGCTCAGCGCAGGACCGTGACCTCGACCCTTTGGAACTCCTTGACCTCGGTATAGCCGGTCGTCGCCATCGCTCGCCGTAGAGCGCCGATCAGGTTCATCGATCCGTTTGGCACGTGCGATGGGCCGGCCACGATCTGCTCGAGAGAGCCCACCTGATCGACCTTGACTCGGGTGCCCCGCGGCAGCTCGGTGTTGTGCGCTTCGGATCCCCAGTGCCAGCCTCTGCCGGGAGCGTCGGTCGACCGCGCCAGCGGCGAGCCGACCATCACCGCGTCCGCACCACAAGCGATCGCCTTGGCGATGTCGCCCGACCGGCCGATCGATCCGTCGGCGATGACGTGCACGTACCGGCCGCCGGACTCGTCCAGGTAGTCGCGGCGCGCGGCGGCGACGTCCGCGACGGCGGTCGCCATGGGGACCATGACCCCGAGCACGGTCCGGGTCGTGTGCGAGCTACCGCCGCCGAACCCGACGAGAACACCGGCCGCGCCGGTGCGCATGAGGTGGAGGGCGGCCTGGTAGGTCGCGCACCCGCCGACGATCACAGGCACGTCGAGTTCGTAGATGAACTGCTTGGGGTTCAGCGGCTCAGCCCGGCCGGAAACGTGCTCCGCGGACACCGTTGTGCCCCGGATGACGAACAGGTCGACGCCCGCCTCGACGACCGCGTGATAGTGCTTCTTGACCCGCGGCGGTGACAGCGCTCCGGCAACGGTGACTCCGCCGTCGCGAACCTCCGCCAGCCTGGCGGCGATCAACTCGTCGCGTACCGGCTCAGCGTAGATTTCCTGCATCCTTCGGGTGGCGTCCCGATCGTCAAGCCCGGCGATCTCTTCGAGCAGCGGCTCGGGGTCCTCGTAGCGCGTCCACAGGCCCTCCAGATCCAGCACGCCCAGGCCGCCCATCTTGCCGAGTTTGACCGCCGTCGCAGGAGACATGACCGAGTCCATCGGCGCCGCGACCAGCGGCATGTCGAAGCGGTACGCGTCGATCTGCCAGTGCGTCGATACCTCTTCAGGGTCGCGGGTGCGCCGGCTCGGGACGATCGCCACGTCGCCGAAGCCGTACGCTGTCCGGCCGCGCTTGCCTCGGCCGATCTCGATCTCAGTCACCAGGCAAGGTTAGTCGACCGGCGAATGTGCCCGGGACGCGCTCGAGCGGGCCCGCCATTCGTCAGATGTCGTATTGCCGCCAGTCATCTGTCTATGGCTCCCCACTTTGACCGTGCCTATGTTGGCAAGACACCCCCAACCTCCCACGAGGAGATTCCGATGAGCAGACCGGAGATCGCCACCCGCGCCCATCCGATCCGGCTAGCCGTCCTCCTGGCGGCGCTACTGACACTGGTCGCCGCTGTGCTGGTCGCGGGAGCCACCAGGACCGCCCAGGCGTGGCCCGCCGAGTCGTACTGTTCCAACAACCAGCCGCCGTCCGACGCCTCGTACGAGGCACTTCTCAGCGCCGAGGACGTGGGCCGCGCGCTGGCGCAGATCGAGTCTTCGAGCCAGGGCCGGGTTCAGGTCGAGGTGGCCGGCCACTCCAACCAGGGCCGCCCGATCTGGTCGGCCCGGGTCGGCGAGGGCGACACCGTCGTGCTGGTCCAGAGTCAGATTCACGGCAACGAGCCGCACGGCACGATCGCTTTGATCAACACCCTTCGTGAACTGGGCAACAACTCGGCCCGGTCGCAGCAGATCCGCGAAGAGATCACCTTCGTCGCCATCCCCCGGCTGAACCAGGACGGCGGTGAGGTTCCGCGCCGCCAGAACCTCATGTCCTGGGACGACATCGTCGCCCTTCACCCACAGTTGCAGGGCGTGCCCGCCAACCCCGGTGCCTGGTACCACAGCAACAGCATCGGCGGCACGATCGGCGGCATGGACGTCAACCGCGACTTCAACCCGGACCTGGACTACGAACCGGTGGCGTCGGACCTGCCCGGCACCAGCGACTCGGTCGGGTTCTACCTGAGCCCGGAGGCACGCACCGTCCGCGAGGTCTACCGGAGCCTGGAGAACGAGTTCGGCATAGTCGATGTCTTCGTCGACCTCCACGGCCAGGCGGTCTGCTACGGACACGGCCTGTCCAACGAGCTCGTCATCGACGTGCCGTCGACGGCGGCCGGCCGGTACCAGGCCACCCACGCCAACTTCGGGCCCCCGGTCACCAAGGAGGGCTTCTCGGGCCAGATCGTCGAGGTCAACGACGGCAGCGCGAATCCGACGCGGGCTTGCCAGCCGCTCGCAGGGTTCCCCGAGGGCGCTATCGCGCTCGTCGACCGGGGCACCTGCACGTTCGTACAGAAGGTGACCAACGCCCAGAACGCCGGAGCGGTCGCGGTGATCATCGTCAACGACACCGACGCGGCCCCCACGCCCCTGACCGGCACCGCCCCCGACATCACCATCCCGTCGGCGATGATCTCGCGGTTCGACGGCCAGCGGATCCGCGCGGGCCTGCCTGCCACGGGCACCCTCCTGGACAATCCCGACAGTTACTTCTACTCGCCGCTGTCGATCTCGGGGCGGTTCATCACCGACCCGACGGCACACGGCGACTGGCCGAAGTTCGACGACGTGGCCTCGCGCAAGCTGAATGTGGCCGTCTACGAGGCCCTACAGGGGCATGGCAACTCGCCGTACGGGAAGGTGACCGCCTACCCGCAGCCACCGAGCACCAACATCCCGGGCACGGCCCTCGGGTCCTTCGCGCTGCGGGGCAGCGCGGTCATCCTGTTCGAGACCGGCGGCCAAACCCAGCAACTCGGTCCCAAGCAGGTCGGCATGCGTGCCAAGCAGGTCGAGGTCGGACTCGCCGGCATCCTCGATGCCTACTCGACGGGCGCGATCAACGATGTCGACCCCGACAAGTACTTCGACATCCCGCTCCGGGTGAATTCGCCCGTCCAGTAAGGCCGCAGTGACTTGGTGGGGGCCCTCCGGGGGCGGGGCCCCCACCAAGTCCGATCGACTGGGCCGCCCACTAGGCGGGTCGGCTCTGTACCACCCGCACGTGCCTGGTCCGGCAGGGCTGCGCCTGCTGAACGTGATCGAACGGCGCTTGACAAAATTTCTTGTCAATGCGACCGTCGTGCTCGTGCTGGACGTTGAAGTAATCGAGGACGCCGCCACGGCGACCGTGGCGCTGGACCCGCTGCGTGGGCGGCTCCTCGCGGCATTGCGCGAGCCCGCCTCGGCAGCCGGCCTGGCACAACGCTTCGGCCTGCCCCGGCAGAAGGTCAACTATCACCTTCGTGCGCTCGAAGACCGTGGCCTCGTCACGATCTCCGCCGAGCGCCGGCACGGTGGGCTCGTCGAGCGGCTGGTTGTCGCCAGCGCCGCCTCGTATGTCGTGTCACCGGCGGCCATGCGCGAGAACGCGCCGGACCCGGCGCGCATCGCCGACCGTCTCTCGGCGCGATACCTCATCGCACTCGCCGCGCGTGCGGTTCGTGAAGTCGGCCGGCTGATGCACCACGCGCAGGCGGAGAACCGCAGGCTGGCGACATTGGCACTCGACTCCGAGATCGGCTTTGCCTCGGCCGAGGAGCAAGCGCGGTTCGCCGACGAGCTCACCAGGACTGTGACGCAGCTGGCCGCCAAGTACCACCGTCCCGACGGACGCCCCTTCCGGCTGATCGTCGCCGCCCATCCGACCCCGAAGGAGTAACAACCATGACCGAACGACGCCGCATCGAGGTCGAGGTCGAGGTACCGGTCACGCCCGAAGAGGCGTGGGCGGCGATCGCCACCGGCCCGGGCATCACCGCGTGGTTCATGCCCGCCGAGGTCGACGAGCACGTCGGCGGCTCGGTCGTCCACCACCACGAGGCCGACATGTCCTCGTCGGGCACGGTGACCGCCTACGAGGCGCCACACCGCTTCGCGTACGAGGAGAACGCTGAGGAATTCGCACCGGACGACGGCCCGCCGGTCACAGCGACCGAGTTCCTCGTCGAAGCGCGCGGCGGGGGAACCTGTGTCGTCCGCGTCGTGATGAGCGGCTTCGGCGACGGTGAGGCGTGGGACCAGGCCATCGAGTCGTTCACCGCGGGGTGGCAGCAGGCGCTGACCTCCTTGCGCCTCTACCTGACGCACTTCCGTGGCGAGCCGGTCGCCGCCGTCAACGCCGGAGGCTTCGTGAAAGGCGACCACGACGCGGAGTGGGAATGGTTCACGCAGCAGCTCGGCTTGCCCGCTGCCCTGGCGGCGGGCGAGCGCGTCGCGACGGAGGGCTCCGGGGTGCCTGCGCTGGCCGGAACCGTCGAGCGGGCCGGCGAGCACATGATGACGCTCGTCCTCGACACGCCTGCCCGTGGCATCGGGCTCGTCGGCGCCGGCGGTGCGGGTGACGAGACGTTCGTCACGGTGCGCGCCCAGCTCTTCGGCCCCGAGGCGGAGGAGGTCGCAGCGCGCGAACAGGCCGCCTGGAAGGCCTGGTTCGCCGGCAACCTGGACAGATCTTGATCGAAGCACGATGTTTCCCGGGTATCCGGGATGGATCCGCCGTTGATCAACGGGACGAGTAGTTAGGTGCCTCGACCGTCATCTGGATGTCGTGCGGGTGCGACTCCTTCAGCCCGGCTGCGGTGATCCGGACGAACCGACCCCGGTGCTGGAGTTCGGGAATCGTGTGGGCCCCGCAGTAGAACATCGACTGGCGCAGCCCGCCCACGAGCTGGTGGGCGACGGCGGCGAGCGGTCCGCGGTACGGCACCTGACCCTCGATGCCCTCAGGGATGAGCTTGTCGTCGGTCGCGACGTCGGCCTGGAAGTATCTGTCCCGCGAGCCGGACGTGGCGGCGCCACGCTTTTTCATCGCGCCGAGCGAGCCCATCCCCCGGTAGGACTTGTACTGCTTGCCGTTGACGAAGATCAGTTCGCCAGGACTCTCGTCGCACCCGGCGAGCAGCGAGCCCACCATCACGGTGTCGGCGCCGGCCACGATGGCCTTGGCGATGTCACCGGAGTACTGCAGCCCCCCGTCGCCGATGACCGGAACGCCCGCCGTTCGGCAGGCCTGCGCCGCGTCGTAGATGGCCGTCAGCTGAGGCACCCCCACGCACGCGACGACCCGGGTCGTACATATCGACCCCGGTCGTACCCCTACCTTCCCCGCGTCGACCCCGGCATCGACGAGGGCCTGGGCGCCCGCCTTCGTCGCCACATTGCCGGCGATGACGTCGACCTCTGCCGCGGCGGGCTC
>DATHUM010000283.1:0-6227 GCA_035462225.1 Jiangellaceae bacterium
TACTCAAGCGGGTGGCCTTCATATGGCGGGACCCTAATCGACGCCCCAAGCAGCGCTTGTGGTCGGTGCGGTAGCGGCGAGTCGTGATCAGATCCGGTCTGACCGGGTTACGTTGAGCGCCGTGAGGATCACGTCGCTGCCGCGATGGGCTACGGCCTTGGCCGGTGGGTTGGCGCTGCTCGTCGGAGGCACTCTCGTCTTCCGCCCCTTCGCGTCGCTGGCGGCACTGCTCGCACTGGTCGTGATCAGTCTGATCCTGCTCGCGATCGGCGAGTTGTCGGGGACATCCTCGGCATCCGATCCGCGGATTGCCCGCGTCCGGTCGGCCGGATGGCTGGTGGCCGCATTGGTGATCGTGCTATGGCCGGGCCTGAGTATCAGCGGCCTGGCGGTCCTCGTGGGTGTCCTGCTGGTACTCGACGGGCTCGCCGACATTGCCGGCGCCATCCGGGCCAGCCGCGACGAGCGCATCGCCGCGTTCGTCCACGGCATCGCCGGCGTGATCTTAGGGCTGCTCGCTCTGGCCTGGCCTGACGTGACCGTCCTTGTCGTCGCTGTCGTGTTCGGCGTGCGGGTGGCTTGGCTGGGCGTCACCACGCTCTGGGCAGCGATCCGTGGGCCAGCCCACGCTTCCGGTGAAACGCGCCGTCGGCTGCCAGGGCGCCTTGCCCGCTCGTGGCACATCCTGCGGGCCGCCGGAGCGCTCGTTCTGGTCCTTGCATTGCTCGCGGTCAGCGCGTTCTTGCGCAGCGGCAATCCGACCCCCGACGCGTTCTACACTCCACCGTCGCCAGTGCCGTCCGAACCCGGCCGGCTCCTGCGAAGCCAACCGTTCACCCGCGGTATCCCGGACGGCGCGCAGGCCTACCGCGTGTTGTATACCTCCACGCTTGACGATGGGGAGCCGGCCGTGGCCAGCGGCATCGTCATAGCCGCGGAAGATCTTCCGCCGGGGCCACGACCGGTCATCGCGTGGGCTCACGGCACCACCGGCGTCGCCGAAGGCTGTGCCCCCTCGCTCCTGAACGACCCGTTCGGTGCCGGCGCGACCCCCGCGCTGGCTCAGGTCATCGCCAACGGATGGGTCATGGTGGCCACCGACTATGTCGGGTTGGGCACCGCCGGTCCACATCCTTACCTCATCGGCCAAGCCGCGGGGCGCTCCGTACTCGATTCGGTTCGGGCCGCCCATCAGATCGACGGCCTCGTACTCGAGGATCAGACCGTGGTCTGGGGGCACTCCCAAGGCGGTCACGCCGCTCTCTGGGCCGGGCAGCTGGCCGACACCTACGCTCCCGACGCAGACGTCATCGGGGTTGCCGCGCTGTCCCCAGCAGCCGACCTCCCAGCCCTCGCCGCCAACGTGCCCGAGGCCCCGGGAGGCAGCATCTTCGGGTCGTACGTGATCCAGGCCTACTCCGCGGTATACGACAACGTCGACTTCGACGATTACGTCCGCGCTGTCGCACGCCTGCAGACCCGCGAGATGGCCAGTCGCTGCCTCGCCGAACCCGAAGTGTTCGTCTCGGCCTTCTCCGTGCTGCTGTTCGACATGTCCATCTGGTCCGGCGACCCGACCGCCGGCGCGCTCGGTGATCGCTTCAGCGAGAACATCCCCACCGGTCACATCTCCGCACCACTGCTGATCGGTCAGGGTGAAGCCGATCGGTTGATCACCCCGACCGCGCAGGCCGCCTACGTGCAGCGCCGCTGCGACGCCGGTGAACAGGTCGAGTACAAGACCTTTCCGTCCTTCGGGCACGTCGACATCGTCGGCGAGGGCTCCCCGATGATCCCGGACCTCCTCGCCTGGACACGGGAGCGCCTCGAGGGCACTCCAGCCACTTCCACCTGCTGACCAACGTAATCGTCACCAGACCTCGCAGGTACTCTCGAAGCGATGGAGGAGAACAAGGCCCGCCGCGTCGTCGACGCACTGCGCGATCGGGGCACGGACGCTCAGCTCGCCCGAGTCGGTACCTACCAGTTCGGGGTCAGCGTGAAGCTGCCCGGCGGTCGTGAGGCGACGTGGGACTCCGACGGCACGGCCGCGCTCGAGGCCCAGGTGATGCGCAACGGCGTGCTGGTCGGGTACGTCCCGGCCATCGAGGGCTCGGAAAGCTTCACCGAAGAAGAGATCATCGATGCGATCGTTCGGACCGACTACGACAAGCCGATCGCGTCCCAGCGGCCAACCGCGCCCCCGCCCGCACAACCACTGCCCCGAAAGGGCGGGGTCTTCCGCCGGTTCTTTGACGGCTTCCGTTACCGGTGAGAGCCAGTCGTCCAACCGGCGATGCCGCGCGACATCGACAACAGCGCGCAGTCCCGAGCGCCACTGAGCCCGGCAGGGACGCCGGACGGGAGGAATGACCATGAACGGTACGAATTCATGGACCATTGCCGTACTCGGGCCCGGCGGAGTAGGCGGGCTGCTGGCCGCGCTGAGTGCCCGTGCCGGGCACCGGGTGATCTGCCTGGCCGGTGAGGAGACCGCCAAGACATTGGGCCGGGACGGTATTCGAGTGCGCAGCCGGCAGTTCGGAGAGTTCACAGCGAAAGTCGAAGCCGATACCGAACTGCGCGAACCGGTCGACCTGTGTCTGATCACTGTCAAGCAGACCGCTCTGGAGCAGGCTCTGAAACGGATCCCGCCCGAGTCCCTCGGCGAAGGTCTGCTCGTATCTTTGCTCAACGGCGTCGAGCACCCGGACGTCCTGCGCCGGCGCTACCGCCCGGAACAGGTCGCGCCGAGTGTGATCCGGGTCGAGTCCACGAGGGTCGCACCCGGGATAATCGAGCACTTCAGTCCCTTCGTTCTAATAGATCTGGCCAGTGCCACCGCCCGCCGCGAACGCCTCGAGGCCGCCGCCGAGATGCTCACCGCCGCCGGCGTCCCCACCACGGTGCAGGACAGCGAGCCGGCCACGCTCTGGGCGAAGATGACGTTCCTCGCTCCCCTGGCGCTGCTGACGACCCGCTACCGGCTTACAACCGGCGAACTGCGCACGCAGCGACGAGACGAGTTGGCGGCCCTGATCGAGGAAGTTGCCGCGGTGAGCCGCGCCGTCGGCGCGCCGGCGGATGCCTCGGCGACGCTGCGGTTCTACGACGGCCTCGCCGCGGAGATGAAATCGTCGATGTTGCGCGATGCCGAAGCGGGCCGCCCTCTGGAGTTGGACGCGATCGGCGGGGCACTGCTGCGAGCCGCGAAGCGGCACGGCGTCGAGGTGCCGGTAGCCAGCAGGCTGGTAGCCGACCTCACTCGCAGCGAGAACTGATCGGTATCGAGTCGGCAAGCGCCGATATCGCCCTGTCAATGAGCCAAGATCGGCCGACCTGGGTCAATCCGGGCGCCGGCGGGCTTGCTTCGCCTCGCGGGCGAGGGCCCAGGCGTCCGCCACCGGGCCTAGGTGCCCGAGCTTGTCCGGGTTGATCACCAAGCGGATCATCTGGATCTGTCCGTCGAGTACGTCGAGTGTCCAGGTACCAAGCACCTTGTCGTCCCGGTCGCGGAAGATCGCGCCCGGCTGGCCGTTCACCTCGTGCGGCTCCAGCCTCACGTCGATCCTGACGAGCAATGGGATAAGCGCGGCGAGCAACCGGGCCACGTTCTTCGCGCCGATGATGGCATTGGCGAACTGCGGGGCCTTTCCGCCACCGTCCCCCACCATCTGAACATCAGCGGCGAGCAGGTCCCGCAAGCCCTCGATGTCGCCGTCCCGGAGCGCATCGAAGAAGTGCGCCGCCAGCCTGTCCCGCTCTCTGCGGTCCGCATCGAATCGCGGGCGTCCCGCGTCCATGTGGCGGCGCGCCCGCACCGCGAGTTGGCGGCACGCGGCTTCCGACCGCCCCACGGCCGATGCGATCTCCGGGAAGCCGAACCCGAACACCTCCCGCAGTACGAAGACAGCCCGCTCGAGCGGGCTGAGCCGCTCGAGCAATAGCAGGGCGGCCATCGACACCGAATCGGCCAACTCTGCGGACCGAGCTGGATCCTCGTAGGGGTCGGTGACCAGCGGCTCGGGGAACCACTGCCCGACGTACTCCTCCCGGCGGACGCGGGCCGAGCGAAGCACGTCGATCGAGATTCGGGCCACCACGGCCGACAGGAACGCCTTTGTCGACCTGTGCTGCGTTGGCGAGGACTCGAAGCGCAGCCAGGTCTCCTGTACCGCGTCCTCGGCCTCACTCACACTGCCGAGGATCCGATAGGCGATCGCGAACAGCAGCGGCCGGAGCTCCTCGAACTCCTCGGTCCGGGTCACGCCACGCCTTCCTTGAAGCCCTGGCGCCACGACGGATAGCGCAACCGCCAGCCGAGCTCCCGCTTGGCCTTGGCATTGGAGAAGCCGCGCCCCTCGGTCATCATCGCCACCGCGACGTCCCCGGCCAACATCCGCGCCAGCCATTTGGGAACCCGCATCGGTGCCTTGGCGCCCGCGCTCGCGGCCAGGTGGGGCAGCCATTCGCTGGCCGGGGCCGGTTCGTCGTCGACGATGTTGAACACGCCGCTGGCCTTTTGCTCCACAGCCAGCACCGTAGCGCTCGCCGCATCGTCAAGATGTACCCACGAGCAGTAGCCGGTGCCGCCCCCGACGACCGGGAACTGCCTCTTGCGCACGATCTCGACCAGCTCCTCAGTGGCGCCCGGACCGTAGAGCCAGCCATACCGCAGGGCTGCGCCGCCGGCCTTGGTGACGACGTCCTCGACGTGGCGGATCGCCTCCATCCCCGGCTGCGCCACCGTCCCGGTGTGCATGTCCAGCGGGTCCTCCTCGGTCTTGATCCAGCCGCCCGTGCGTATTCCGTTCCAGCCGGCATAGCTCTGTGCGACGAAGTGGGAAACGCCGGTCGCCTCCGCGGCGGCCAACAGGTGATCCGCCCCCTCGGTTCGCAACCGGTTGGTAGACGCGAACCACCGATCCATGTGCTTCATATCGGGCTTGCCGGCGATCGCGGTCATCTGGTGCACGATCACGTCCGGTCGGGCCTTGGCCACCGCCTCACCGACCGACATCGCGTCAAGTCCGTCCATCACGACGGCATCGGCCCCGAGCCGCTCCAGCAAGCCGAGCTTGGCCGCGCTCGTCGTCGTCGCCGTCACCTGGTGGCCACGCGCCACGAGCTGCGGCACCAGCCGCCGCCCCACGACTCCGGTGCCGCCCGCCACGAACACCCGCACAACCATCACCTTCCTGCATTCCACTGACTGTCTCTAAGGACTGAGACGAGACAGCCGGGTCAGTTGTGACATTCGAGACCAGGACCAACGGCCCTGGCCCGCACCCTGCCTTCGGTGCGACGGTGGGCGGTAGTGGGCGGCTAAGCATGGGACGGAGCACAGCGATGACCCACATCGCCGGAGAGGTCGTCATCGGCGCCGCGGTCGACGAGGTGTTCGACATGGTCGCCGACGAACGCAACGAGCCCCGGTACAACCCTCGGATCGTCCGCGTCGAGAAGGTGAGCGAAGGACCGGTCGGCGCCGGTGCCCGATTCGTAGCCGAGCCCAAGAGCATGGGCTCGAAGGGCGAGATGACCCTCACGATCTTGGCATACGACCGACCAAACCGGCTGCGCAACGTCGTTCGGTCGTCCTACCTGCGGGTCGACGGCGCGCTGACCTTCGAGAAGACACCCGACGGGACGCGCCTGCGGTGGGACTGGGATATGCGACTCGTCGGGCCGATGCGGGTGCTCTCCCCCGTGCTCGCCCTCATCGGCCCCGCGTGGGAGCGACGGAACTGGGAAGGTCTCAAGGCGTACATGGAAGCTCGCCGCCGCTGACGGCCGATACTGCGGGCAGGTCACCCGAGCCGCCCCGCCGACGGGCGGCCCCGCACGTGTCCGAGCTTCGCCCCTGACCTCGAAAATTCGATTGAAGCATCGGCTCGTCGGCGGTTGGCTGTGACCATGACCGAGAGCCCGATTCGCGTCGGCCGCGCGACTGACCCAGAGCGATTCCTCGCGACCGACCACACCGTCTGGTTCGCGGAAGTGCCCGCAGCGCCCACCGAAGAGCAGCTGATCGGCATTCCCGAGGAGCATCGCTTCGCCGCTGATATCGATGGCTCCGATCCAGGCACGTACCCCGGGGTCTACGGCGTCTTTGCCATGACGCTGTTGGTCCCGGGGCCGAGCGGGGGCACCCGGCAGGTGCCGTGCGCCGGCCTGACCTGGGTGGGCGTTCACCCCGACCACCGGCGCAAGGGTGTGCTGACGGC
>DATHUM010000284.1:0-3123 GCA_035462225.1 Jiangellaceae bacterium
CGGCCACGGCCCAGCGACCACCATCGGCCGCGAACGGGCGAGCAACCCCTTCCTCCAGGGGCTGGGCTCACCTGCGCGGCACTGAACACTGCAAGGGACATCGTGAGTTCGACATTTCGCGCCCCACGAGGGACGTTCGACCTGGTACCGCCGCGTGGCGAGGCCGTGCTCGCCGTTCGTGACGCGATGGCCGCGCCGTTGCGCCGGGCCGGGTACGCCTATATCGAAACGCCCGCATTCGAAGAGACCGCACTGTTCGTCCGCGGTGTGGGCGAGTCCACCGACGTCGTGACCAAGGAGATGTACTCGTTCACCACTCGCGGCGGTGACGACGTGACACTGCGCCCCGAGGGCACTGCGCCGGTGCTACGGGCCATCCTGGAGAACAACCTGCACCGGGGTGCCTTGCCGGTGAAGGTGTGGTACTCCGGCTCGTACTACCGGTACGAACGCCCGCAGCGCGGCCGGTATCGCCACTTCTCGCAGGTGGGTGCGGAGGTCGTCGGCACCGATGACGCTGCGGTCGACGCAGAAACGATCGTTCTCGCGGTCGATGCGTACCGTAACCTCGGGCTGTCCTCGTTCCGCGTCCTGCTCAACTCACTCGGGTCGGAGGAATCGCGGCCGGCGTACCGGGCGGCGCTGCAGGAGTACCTGCGGGCTCTCGATCTCGACGAGGAGACCGCGCGGCGGGTCGAGCTCAACCCGCTGCGCGTCCTCGACGACACCCGCCCGCAAATGCAGGCGGCGCTCGCCGACGCTCCGTTGATCACGGACTTCCTGTCGGCCGGCGACCGAGCCCACCACGACAAGGTGCGGACGCTGCTGACCGATGCCGGCGTCGACTTCCTCGACGATCCCCGCCTGGTGCGTGGGCTCGACTACTACACCCGGACGCTGTTCGAGTTCGTCCACGATGGTCTCGGCGCACAGTCGGCGATCGGCGGCGGCGGGCGATATGACGGGCTGTCCGAGTCGCTCGGCGGCCCCAGGCTGCCCGGCGTCGGCTGGGCGCTCGGCGTAGAGCGGACGCTGCTGGCGATGGAGGCCGAGGGCCTCGGGTCGCCGGAGCCGGTCGGCTGCGCAGTGTTCGCCGTGCCGCTGGGAGAGGACGCCGAGCGGCGCCTGTTCGCGCTGGTGACCGAGCTTCGCCGCGCCGGTGTGTCAGCGGACATCGCCACCGGCGGCCGCGGGCTCAAGGGTGCGATGAAGGCGGCCGACCGGAGCGGCGCGACGTTTGCCGTGGTCGTCGGAGATCGCGACCTCGCCGACCGGGTCGCACAGGTCAAGGAGATGAGCACGGGGGAACAATTCGAGGTCGCCCTGGACCGGCTTTCCGACGAGCTCGTCAAGCGCCTCTCCGACGCGGCGTCCTGACCTCTGGACCAGCCCCGAAGGTCTGCGCTACTTGCCAAATAGTCAGACGTATGTTCGAATGAAGTGTGCGATGGCAAGCCCAGGCTCTGGACGCGCTCGATGAGGGCGCACTGCCAGGCCTGGCCCGCATACCCGGGTTGCTCCGCTCAGTGCGTACACCGGATTTCGCCGGCGTCACGTTCCACGAAGTTCGCGCCCGCAGCGTGCTCAACAAGGTCCCGGAGGCATCGCGGCTGCCGTTCCGCTGGACGATCAATCCATACCGGGGCTGCAGCCACGCGTGTGTGTACTGCCTGGCGGGCGACACACCGGTCCTGATGAGCGACGGACGGCAGAAGCCGCTCGCTGAGATCCGGGTCGGCGACACTGTGATCGGCACCGAACGGACCGGGCGCCGGCGGCAGTACCGGCCGACCGACGTTCACGCCCACTGGTCAAGTACCAAGCCGGCCGTCCAACTCGTTCTCGAGGACGGCACCACGTTCGTGGCCAGCCCCGACCATCGGTTCCTGACGACTCGCGGCTGGCAACCGGTCGCCGAGCTGACCCTGGCCGACCAGTTCGTCGGCGCTTCGGCTCTGCGCCATCTGCCGCGGCATGCCCGCAGGCGGAAGATCGCCGGCAGCACCGTCACCAGCGAACCCGGGTTGCGCGTGGTATCGATCGGCCCGGTCGGTCCCGACCGTGAGATGTACGACATCACGACCGGCACCGGCGACTTCATCGCCAATGGCGTGGTGTCGCACAACTGCTTCGCCCGGGGCACGCACTCGTGGCTCGAACTCGACACCGGGACCGGCTTCGACTCCGAGATAGTCGTCAAGGTCAACGCGCCGGACGTGGTGTCGCGCGAGCTCGGCCGGGCTTCGTGGACCCGCGAGCACGTCGCGCTGGGCACCAACACCGACCCCTACCAGCGGGCCGAGGGCCGCTACCGGCTGATGCCCGGCATCATCGGTGCACTCGCAGGGTCTGGCACGCCGTTTTCGATCCTGACCAAGGGCACACTGCTTCGGCGCGACTTGCCGCTGCTCACCAGGGTCGCCCGCGACGTCGAGGTCGGGTTGGCGGTTTCGGTCGCCATCTATGACGAACAACTGCACGAGCGGCTCGAGCCGGGCGCGCCGTCACCGAGGGTACGGCTCACCCTGGTGCGGGAGATCCGAGACGCCGGCTTCGACTGCGGCGTCCTGCTCGCGCCGGTGCTACCGCACCTGACCGACTCGATCGAACATCTGGAGGCGGCGGTATCGGAGCTCGCCGCCGCGGGAGCGACCAGCGTCACGCCCATTCCGCTGCACTTGCGGCCGGGCGCTAGGGAGTGGTTCATGGCATGGCTGAGCCGCGAGCGACCGGATTTGATCGGCGCCTACGAGGATCTGTACGGGCGCGGAGCGTACGTTCGAGCGTCGTACGGCGACGTCGTTGCGTCCAGGCACAAGCCACTGCTGGAACGGTACGGATTGGACAGATCGGCGCGCGGCCGGGCGCGGGGCCTGGCCGCCGGGGAAGACGAGGAGCACGAGTCCGCCGGTGCTCGACCGGCCGGAGAACAGCTCACGCTGATGTGACGTCCGCCAACTCCTCAGGCGTCAGCGGCCGAAGCACGCAGAACTCGTTGCCTTCGGGGTCGGCCAGCACCACCCAGCTGGCCGTGGGCGGCTGGCCGATGTCGATCGGGCGGGCGCCGAGGTCGACGAGCCGATCCACCTCGGCTTGCTGATCGAGCGGCCGCAAGTCGAGGTG
>DATHUM010000285.1:0-5964 GCA_035462225.1 Jiangellaceae bacterium
AGACGACCGCCATCGCTGGATCGATGCGGCGGCCGAGCAGGAAGGCCAACGTCACCGCAGGGTTGAAGTGGCCCCCCGACACGTGCCCCAACGCGGCGACCATGACGGCGATCACCAGTCCTTGCGCGAGCGCGACGCCGGTGAGATCGACGGCGCCGCTGTTGATCACCAGGATTCCTGCGAAACAGAGGGCGAACGCGCCGATGGCTTCGGCGACGGCGTTGGGAACCCAGGTCGGGGGCATGACGGTGCTCCTCAGGCTGACGATGGGGGTTGTCGTCGGAGTCCCACGTTACGGGTAGGCACTGCTCGTGCTGGGACCTCCGTGGCAGGCTGGCGTGTCAATCGGCTCCTGCCTCCTTCCGCCGGCCATGGTAAGCACGTGGCAGGATCGGGCGCGTCAGGGGACCCGACAACGGGCCTCGAGACCGCGAAGGAGACGAGATGTCCACCGAACCCGTCCCGCTGTACGGCGGCGAACGCAGCCGCCGTGTCACCATCCACGACCTGCAGCAAGCCAAGGACAGGGGCGAGCGCTGGCCGATGCTCACCTCGTACGACATGTACAGCGCGGAGATCTTCGACGAGGCCGGCATTCCCGTGTTGCTGGTCGGCGACTCGGCCGGCAACAACGTGCTCGCCTACCCCGACACGGTGCCGGTCTCCGTCGACGAGCTCATCCCGCTGGCGCGGGCTGTCGTGCGCTCCACGACCAAGGCTCTAGTGGTGGGCGATCTGCCGTTCGGTTCGTACCAACTGGGGCCCGAGCAAGGGCTGGCGACGACGATCAGGTTCATGAAGGAGGCCGGGGTGCAGGCCGTCAAGCTCGAAGGCGGGCTCCCGGTCGTCCCCACCGTGGAGAAGATCGTCAGCGCGGGTGTTCCCGTCATGGCGCATGTCGGATTCACGCCGCAGAGCGTGAACGCGCTCGGTGGCTACCGGGTGCAGGGCCGGGGTGACGACGCCGCCCGGGTACTTGGCGCGGCCAAGGCACTGGAGGATGCGGGTGCGTTCGCCGTCGTCCTGGAGATGGTCACTGCCGACCTCGCGCGCGAGGTCACTGAGGCACTGCGGATTCCGACGATCGGCATCGGGGCCGGTCGGCACTGCGACGCGCAGGTATTGGTGTGGCAGGACATGGCCGGATTGCGAGGTGGCCGTCTGCCCAGGTTCGTCAAGACCTATGCCAACCTGCGCGGTGCGCTGCTGTCCGCCACCCGCGACTTCGCATCGGACGTCATCGAAGGCAGCTTCCCCACCGCCGACCACTCCTACAACTAGCCGTCCCAGGAGTCCTCGGCAGCGTCCTCGGCGTCCCACGCCTCCGTTCGCTCGCGGGCGATCTCCAGCGCTCGCTCGGCCTGTTCACGGTCCTCATACGGGCCGAGCCGCCGATCGTTGGGGCAGCCCTCGCTGGGTTCGACCCGCTGGTGGTCCAAGCACCAGTACCACGGACCTGCCATGTGACCCCCTCAGCCATCCGTACACTTGTCCATCATGACTTCTGTCGTACCCGGCCGGATCTCTCCGATGCGAACGGTACCCGCGTCCATCCCCCGACCTGAGTACGTCGGCCGCAAGGCACCGGCCCGATTCACCGGTTCAGAGGTCAAGGACGCGGAGACGATCGAGCGGATGCGTGTCGCGGGCCGGCTCGCCGCCCGGGCGATGGGCGAGGTGGCCAAGTACATCGAGCCGGGCGTCACGACCGACGAACTCGACCGGATCGGGCACGAGTACCTGTGCGACCACGGTGCCTACCCGTCGACTCTGGGTTACCGCGGCTTTCCGAAATCGCTGTGCACGAGCGTCAACGAGGTGATCTGCCACGGCATCCCCGACTCCACGGTGCTGCGGGACGGTGACATCGTCAACATCGACATCACGGCGTTCATCGGCGGTGTGCACGGCGATACCGACGCCACCTACTTCGTCGGGGACGTCGACGAGGATTCCAAGCTGCTGGTCGAGCGCACGCGGGAGGCGCTTCACCGTGGGATCAAGGCGGTGGCACCGGGGCGCGCCATCAACGTCGTCGGCCGGGTCATCGAGTCGTACGCCCGCCGGTTCGGCTACGGCGTCGTCCGCGATTTCACCGGGCACGGGATCGGCACCTGGTTCCATTCCGGCCTGGTCATCCCGCACTACGACGACCCGACGGCCACCACGATCATGGAAACGGGCATGACGTTCACCATCGAACCGATGCTCAACCTCGGCACCCACGAGTGGGAGATGTGGGACGACGGCTGGACGGTGGTGACGAAGGACGGGCGTCGCTCGGCCCAGTTCGAGCACACCATCCTGGTCACCGAATCCGGTGCCGAGATCCTTACCCTGCCGTAGTCAGCGCCTCGTCGTACCTTCGGAGCACCAGCTCGGCGAGTCGCGCATCCGGGAGTAACGGTGCGGCCACCACCTGGGCGCCGACGGTGCGGAGCCGGTCGTGAAAGCCACCCGGCGCGATTAGGTACGACGCGATCGCCACGGACTTCCCCGCCGCCCGCAGGTCGGCTACCGATTCGCTGACCGAAGGCCGGCTCGCCGTGGCGTACGCGGCCGTGACGGGCCGGCCCAGCCTCGCCGCGAGGAGTCTGGCCATCTGCTCGACGTCGGTCGCGGCGCGCGGATCGGACGAGCCCGCGGCGGCCAGCACGACGGCATGATCTCCCACACCCGCTTCGGCCAGCCGGTCGGCGAGCACCTCGGCCAGCACGGGATCGGGGCCGAGTGGTCTCGTCGCCCGAACGCCGGGCCGGTTGACGCCGGCGATCGCGTCTGGCACGTCGACGTGGACGTGGTACCCGGCAGACAGCAGCACCGGCACGACCACGGCCTCGTCCAGGCCGGCCAGGACGGACCGCAAGCCCGGTTGCTGGACGTCCTCGTCGACGTATGCCTCGGCGACATCGACATCCGGGCGGCGGTCGGCCACGGCCGTGCGAAGCAGGTCGATCACAGTACGACCCGCCGGATCCCGGGTCCCGTGGGCGGCCGCGACGAGTACCGGCGAATCAGACATACCTGCCAGCCTACGCATCAGCGGTCGGCGAGCCGCCGAACGAACCGTAGCCCGGACCACCTCTGGTCGATAGCGCATACCTTGACGTCCACCAGTCCGACGGCCAGGCCCAGGTCGCGGACGCGATTCTCGTCGAGGTCGGTCGGCACCCCGCTCGACCGTTTCGGCCAGGCGATCCACAACCCGCCGGCCGTCTCCAGTCGCGCGACGAGCGGTTCGAACCGGCGGTAGACTCGCGCGGCGTCCGGGCAGAACGCGACGATCACGTCGTACTCCCCCGCGCCGGCACGGTGGCGGACCGTGGTGTTCTCGGGAAGCGGCTCCAGGGTGAAACCGTCTGGCGCGCCGTCCAGCAGCACCCGAGAGCCGGCTTTGATACCCAGCTTTCGGGGCAGCGGCGTTCCCGAGTAACCGGCCGTCGGCATGGCGGGATCGTATCCCGGTAGCGGTATCCTTGCGGTGGCGGACGAGCCGGCCGGGCGGCCGCGTCGGGGCGTTCTGCGTCCCGCCGAGGAAAGTCCGGACTCCACAGGGCAGGGTGGTGGCTAACGGCCACCCGGGGTGACCCGCGGGAAAGTGCCACAGAAAACAGACCGCCGGTGTGCTTCGGCAGACCGGTAAGGGTGAAACGGCGGTGTAAGAGACCACCAGCGCCCGAGGTGACTCGGGCGGCTCGGCAAACCCCACCCGGAGCAAGGTCAGACAGGGAGCGTTCGAGGGCGGCCCGCCCGAGCTCCCGGGTAGACCGCTGGAGACCGTCGGCAACGACGGTCCTAGATAGATGGTCGCCGGCCCTTCGGGGCGCACAGAATCCGGCTTACAGGCCGGCTCGTCCCAGCCAGCTCAACCGGCCGGCGTGTAGGTGAGGTTGAGCACGCCGGTGGAGAAGGTGGCGCTGTCGGTAAGGGTCAACTTGTGCGTCGGCGTGTTCTCGAACAGCCGCTGACCATGGCCTACGGCGATCGGGTGGACGAGAAGGCGAAGTTCGTCGAGCAATCCGTTGGCGAGTAGCCAACGCACCGTCGTCGCGCTGCCCGACATGCCGATGTCGCCGTCGATGTTCCCCTTGAACCGGCGAATCGCGTCGACATCCCCTGGCAGCACCGTCGTGTTGGTCCAGGCCGGGTTGACCAGCGAGTTCGAGATCAGGTACTTCGGCAGGCTGTTGAAGTGGCTTGCAACCGGCTCATCGGTGCTGTCGGGCCAGTACGCGGCCCACTCGTCGTAGAGCTTGCGTCCCATGAGCAGCGCCTTGTTGTTGTCCAGGCCGGCGCTCACGGCCGCGCCCATCTCGTCGTTGAAGTACGGGAAGTGCCACTGGTCCGGTGCTTCGACCACTCCGTCGAGCGAGATGAAGAAGTTCGAGATGATCTTGCCCATGGCGCTGCTGTTCTCCTTCTGATTGCGGCTGCACGACACGCTGCGGCAAAGTCTCGGGCCGCAGTACGCGCAAGACTACGAACACGATCAGGGGCTGGTCTTGTACATAAGCGACAGCGGTTCAGCCGAATCCCCTCGCCGCAGCTGGGTCGCCGTGCGGCCGATGAAACGCGTGAGTGACCTGGCGAGGTGCGGCTGGTCGTAGTAGCCGAGCCGATTCACCACATCGAGAGCCGCGATCCCCTCGCCCAGCTGGATCGCGGCCTGCCGGGCGCGTTCGATCTGCCGGATCGCACCCTGGGTGAGGCCCGTCGCCGCGGCGACGCGCCGCTGCACTGAGCGCGCACCGACCCTCGGTGTCTGGCCCTGGACGGCCTCACCTACCAGCGGATCGCGGACGAGCAACCCCTTGCGAACGAGCCGGCCGACGAACTCCTCAGCGTTGTCGAAGGTCGGCAGAGACCACTCGTCTCCTTGGAGCACGAACGCGCTCGGGGTCACGTGGGGGCTCTCCACGGCCGTGTCGACGAGCCGCGACACCGGTAGATGCGGCATCGAGGTGCCGAGTGCGAAGCTGATGCCGAATGACTCCGACTCGTCGGGCACGCCGGCCACGCTCGCGAACGTCTCCGGGCCACGGGCCGCGACGTGGACGCGGCCATGGTGACTCCACACGACGAGTTCCCAATGCGACGTGGCCACGGACATCATGCGCTCGACACCGGAGGACCTGCTGCGCCAGACCCGAGCGACATACGGCGAATCCGACGGACGGTCCTCGGTCTCCAACGCCATCCCGCCTCCTCGTCCTGGCTCGACTCAGTCTGACACGGTGGCCGCGCTCGTTCCGTGCGACCGGCGCGGGTAGCTTGGACGCCGTGACCGACCAGACTGATCCGTACGTGGTGCACTGGGCCGAGAAGGTCGCCGGCCTGCTGGAGATTGCCCAGGACGACCGGCCGTGGTACGACGAGCTCGCCGGCTGGCTGCTACGACCTGCCGACCGGGTCGCGGTCGACATCGGCTGCGGTGGTGGCGGCATGACGCTCGCGCTCGCAGCCGCCATGGATGCCGGCGGGCAGGTCGTTGCCGTCGACGCGGAGCGGGAACTCCTGGCTGCAGTGCGCGATCAGGCGACGGCCTCCGGCACTGACGGGCTGGCCGAGGTGACGCTCGTCCTGGCAGACCTGGGCGACGGTGTCGAATCCGTGCGCGAGGCGATGGCGGCCCCGGCCGACCTGGTCTGGGCGTCTGCCGCCGTGCATCACGTGGGTGACCAGCAGATGGCGATCAACGCACTGGCGAGCCTGCTGGCCCCGGCCGGGCGGCTCGCGCTCGCAGAGGACGGCCTGCCGGCGCGGCACCTGCCGTGGGATCTCGGCGTCGGCGCACCCGGCCTGGAACAGCGGCTGGACGCGGCAAACGACCGGTGGTTCGCCCGCATGCGCGAGGAGCTGCCCGGCTCCGTCCCGATGCCGTACGGCTGGACGGAGGCGCTGCGCCGGGCCGGCCTCACTGGGGTCTCCACCCGCACGTTCCTGCATGAACGCCCGAGCCAACTC
>DATHUM010000286.1:0-7579 GCA_035462225.1 Jiangellaceae bacterium
AGGCCTCAACGTCTGCGCGCATGGGTCAACCGTAGGCGGTTCCAGCGGTGAACCCTACCCGCCGGCGATTACGGCTCGCTGACGGCACGTCTGGCGTTCTCTGCCAGCAGGGCCGCCGTGTACTCCGCACGCGCCTCATCGGCCCGCTTGATGACCTCGATCACTTCGTCGACTTCGTCGGTCACCGTGATCAGGTCGACATCGGTGACGGAGATCTTGCTATTCGCCGCCAGGCGACTCTGCAGCCAGTCGATCAGCCCGGCCCAGAAGTCGCTGCCCATCAACACGATCGGAAACTGGGTCACCTTGCCGGTCTGGACCAGCGTCAACGACTCGAACAGCTCGTCGAGCGTGCCGAATCCGCCGGGCAACACCACGAAACCCTGGGCGTACTTGACGAACATCGTCTTGCGCGCGAAGAAGTAACGGAAGTCGATGCCGAGGTCGACGTATTTGTTGAAGCCCTGCTCGGCCGGCAAGTCGATGCCCAGGCCCACCGAGACTCCGCCAGCCTTACATGCACCCTTGTTGGCCGCTTCCATGATCCCGGGACCACCACCGGTGATCACCGCGTAACCGTTCTCGACAAGTCGTCGCCCGAGCAGCTCGGCCGTTTCATAGTCGGCGTCATCGCGCGGCGTGCGGGCGGACCCGAACACGCTGATGGCCGGACCGAGCTGGGCGAGTGCGCCGAATCCCGCGACGAACTCCGACAGGATTCTCATGACTCGCCACGGGTCCGTATGCACCCAATCTGCCGGGCCGCGCGTGTCGAGCAGCCGCTGATCTGCAGTGGTGCCTTCGGCAAGGCCCCGACGGAGCGTGAGCGGGCCGATGTGCTTTTCTTTCACGGTTACCAGGCTATTGCCGGGCTACGGCGCAGTGGTGAGCCACCTACGCATCGTTTCCTCGCACGCAAGGATCTCCGCCACATCGACTCGCTCGTCGTCGTGATGCGCCAGCTGCGGGTCGCCGGGGCCGTAGTTCACCGCGGGAACTCCGATGGCCGCGAACCGCGCGACGTCCGTCCACCCCTGCTTGGCTCGAGGTTCACCACCGACGGCGGCCGCGAAGGAGGCTACGGCTGGGTGGGTGAGGCCGGGCCGGGAACCTGGCGCCGAATCGGTGATGGCAACGTCGAACCCGCCCAGTACCCCGCGGACGTGTTCCTGCGCCTCTGCCTCGCTGCGGCTGGGCGCGAACCGGAAGTTGACGGCGATTACGCACTCGTCCGGGATGACATTGCCCGCAATGCCGCCGCGGATGCCGACCGCGCTGAGCCCCTCGCGGTAGGTCAGGCCGTCCACTTCGATCTCGGCGGGTTCGTAACTGCGAAGCCGGTCGAGTACCCGACCGGCGGCATGGATGGCGTTCGATCCCACCCACCATCGCGCGCTGTGGGCGGCTCGGCCCCGTACGGTGACATCGAGCTGCATGGTGCCGTTGCAGCCACCCTCGACGGTGGCCGACGTCGGCTCCATCAGGATGGCGAAGGTTCCCGTCAGCCAGTCCGGATGAGCCGCTGCGACGCGTCCCAGCCCGTTCCTGACCGACTCGACCTCTTCGTTGTCGTAGAACACATACGTGACGTCGCGGTTGGGTCGCCGCACGTGCGCGGCCAGCCGCAGCGCGACCGCGACGCCGCCCTTCATGTCGACCGTCCCTCGCCCCCAGATGTGATCGCCTTGCCGCCGGACCGGCAGGTTGCCCGCGACCGGGACGGTGTCCAGGTGCCCCGCGATCACAACGCGCTCCGGGCGCCCGAGGTCGGTGCGAGCGATGATCGTGTCGCCGTCCCGATCGATACGCAGGTGAGGAACCTCACCCAGCTCACGCTCGATTGCGTCGGCGAGCCGGGCCTCGTTGCCGCTGACGGACTCGATGTCGCACAGCTTCGCGGTCAGCTCGGGGCCGGGCAGATCAAGGTCGAGCGCAGGTGCCATCACGCCTGAAGACCCTATCGCTCCTGCCTTCCGGCACTCTGTACCGACCAGGTCGAACGAAGCCCTTGACGGGACGGCGAACAACGGGCAGGCTCAATCCCGACGGGCAGGGCTACCCGCTGTCGCGCTCCGGCGCTGACTCGATTCTTGCCGTGAACGAACCACGGTCTTGGGTGCCCTGCCTGTCGCCATGCTCGAGGCCCGCGTCTCCTAGGCTTGGCGCATGTCCACGACTGCATCCGGACTCGGCCTGGCCACGATCGCCGACGACGGGACCATCCTCGACGTCTGGTACCCGGCCCCCAGCCTCGGCGGCGGCGCGACCGGCGCGGACGATACCGACATGCGCGCGTTGGCCGACGCCGACATCGACCGCGGCGTGCGGACCGCCGTCGTGCAGACGGTCAGCAACCTGGCGGACCCCCCGGTCGACGCCGCAGACGTGTACCTGCGCCTGCACCTGCTCTCACACCGGCTGGTCCGCCCCCACGAGATCGACCTGACCGACGTATTCGGCCTGCTCAGCAATGTCGTGTGGACCAACTACGGGCCCTGCCCGGTTGACGGCTTCGAGCGGGCGCGACTTCGGCTGCGCCGCCACGGCCCGGTCACGGTGTACGGCGTGGACAAGTTCCCGCGAATGACGGACTACGTCATTCCGTCCGGTGTCCGGATCGCCGATGCCGACCGGGTTCGGCTAGGCGCACATCTGGCGCCCGGCACCACTGTCATGCACGAGGGCTTTGTCAATTTCAACGCCGGCACACTCGGCGCGTCGATGGTCGAGGGCCGGCTTTCGGCCGGCGTCGTGATCGGCGACGGTTCCGATATCGGCGGCGGGTCATCCATCATGGGCACCCTGTCCGGCGGCGGCAAGGAGATCATCTCGGTGGGCAAAGGCTGCCTGGTCGGCGCCAACGCCGGCATCGGCATCTCGCTCGGGGACGGTTGTGTGGTCGAGGCCGGGTGCTACATCACCGCGGGCACGAAGGTGAGCCTGCCGGACAACCGGATCGTCAAGGCACGTGAGTTGTCAGGGCAGGACGGCCTGCTGTTCCGCCGCAACAGTGTCACCGGTGCGGTCGAGGCGCTGGCGAGATCAGGTGACTGGGGCGGGCTCAACGTGGCCCTGCATGCCAACTGAAAGCCAGGGTGCTTACGAAACTCCCGCCGAACTCCGGACGTTGTCACTCACGATGAACCGAACCACACGCCTGGTGGTGACGCTTACGGTCCTCGCACTCATCGGTGCGGGGGCCGCTGCCTTGCTGGTGTGGTGGACCGACGGGCGGTTGAACCCGCTGGCCCGCGAAGAGTGCATTGCCGACGTCGACGACCATCGGGTCTCGCTGCAACCCGAGCAGGCGGTCCACGCGGCGACCATCGCCGCGGTGGCGGAGCAGCGTGGGCTGCCGGCTCGGGCCATCACGATCGCGCTCGCCACCGCGTTCCAGGAGTCCGACCTGTACAACCTCGACTACGGCGACCGCGACTCGCTGGGCCTGTTCCAGCAGCGGCCCTCGCAGGGTTGGGGTACGCCGGAGCAGGTCCAGGATCCCGTGTACGCCGCGGGCGCGTTCTACGACGAACTCGTCAAGATCGGCGACTACCGCGAATTGGAGATCACCGACGCGGCACAACGAGTGCAGCGAAGCGCATTCCCGGACGCGTACGCGCAGCATGAGTCGAACGCCCGGGCCCTTGCCTCCGCCCTGTCCGGGAATTCGCCGGCCGGGCTCACGTGCACGTTCCGCCCGGCCTCGCACGATGCCGAGAAGCCCGGCGACGACGGGCTCACCCCTCGGGCCCGCACCGTGCGGAACGAGATCGAGACGTCGCATGGCCCGCTGACCGTCGGCGGCTTCGACCCGGACGGCATCGACTCCGGGCACATCGCCGGCTCCGCACACTACGACGGGCGCGCGATCGACATCTTCTTCCGTCCTCACGACGATCCCGCCAGCAGGCGATCGGGTTGGGTAGTGGCGCACTGGCTCGTCGTCAACGCGGACCGCCTCGGCATAGCCACCGTCATCTACGACGACCGGATCTGGACGGCGCGCCGCTCGGACGAAGGCTGGCGACCCTATACCCACCCGTCCGGCAACACGACCGATGCCACGTTGCGCCATCTCGATCACGTCCACGTCGACGTCCGCTAGCGGCCCGGCGACACACTCGCACGTACGATCGGCCATATGACTGAGCCCTTGCGGGACGGCACGGCACGTCCGGCGCTGTTGGCGGCGGCAGCGACACCGATGACGCCCGGCGGTTCGGCCGTGGACCTCGATGCGGTGGCACCCATGGTGGCGTTCCTGGAGAGCCAGGGCGCCGACGGCGTGCTCGCTGGTGGAACGACCGGCGAAGGCATCCTGCTCGACCTCGCCGAGCGACGTGCACTCACGCTGGCGTTTCGAGAGGCAATGATCGGCACCCTGATCGTGCACGCCGGGGCTCAGACCACCGCGGAGTCGGTAGCGGTAGCGGCGCATGCGGCCGAGGCCGGTGCCGACGGCGTTGCGGTCATAGCACCGCCTTACTACCGGTTGGACGAGACCGCCCTGACTGCACACTTCGTCGCAGCGGCTCGGGCCTGTGCACCGCTGCCGTTCTACTGCTACACCTTCGCCGCACGGTCCGGGTACGCCATCCCGGTAGAGGTGGTGCGGCGTGTCTCGGAAGCGACGGACAACCTGGCGGGCGTGAAGGTCAGCGAGTCGCCTTGGTCGGCGGTCGAGCCGTACCTCGGGCTCGGCATTCCAGTACTGATCGGGAACGAACCATTACTGCCGGCCGGGCTGAAAGCCGGTGCGGCCGGCGCGATCTCGGGGGTGGCGGCCGCGTTTCCCGGAATCGTGCGCCGGGTTCTGGACAATCCGTGGGGCGATGAGGTGGAGACGCTGCAGCGGCTTCGCGCTGCGCTCGATGCGTCAGGCCAGTTCATCGCTGCGGTCAAGTACGCGCTAGGACGCCGGGGCGTGGCGGTACAGCCCGACGTTCGGGCTCCCCTGCGCATGCTGAGCGACGACGAGAAGGCCGCTCTGGACGCTGCCGTCGGCGGGTAAGTCGCGGCGTTGGTCAGCGAGCGCGCAGAGTCGATCAGCTTGATCGTCAGGCTAGTCGCTGTGCCGCAGCACGCACATGCGCGTCCGTGGCCGTCAGGGCGACACGCACATGGTGTGCGCCGGCCGAACCGTAGAACTCGCCAGGAGCCACGAGGATGCCCCGTTCGGCGAGCCAGCCGGCAGTTTTCCAGCAGGGCTCGTCTCGGGTCACCCACAGGTAGAGGCCGGCCTCTGAGTAGTCGAGCCTGAACCCGGCAGATTCGAACGCCGTTCGCAGACTTGAGCGGCGCGCGGCGTACCGGGATCGCTGCTCATCGACGTGGGCATCGTCGCCGAGTGCGGCGACGATTGCCCCCTGGATCGGCGTGGGCACCATCATCCCGGCGTGCGTGCGGATCTCTAGCAGGCGGTGCACCAGCTGGACGTCACCTACGACGAAGCCGGCGCGGTAGCCGGCCAGGTTCGACCGCTTGGACAGTGAGTGCACTGTCAAGATCCCGTCGAGCGTTCCTCCGTTGACCGCAGGATCGAGCACCGATACCGGCTGCACGTCCCAGCCGAACTCCAGGTAGCACTCGTCCGAGGCGACGATCGCTCCTCGCTCCCGCGCCCAGGCCACGACCTTCGCGAGATGCTCGGCAGGCAGCACGCGGCCGTGCGGGTTCGCGGGCGAGTTGACCCACACGAGCCCGACGCGGGCCGGGCCGACGGCGGTCAGCGAATCGGTGGCCATCGCCTGCGCGCCGGCGAGCCGGGCCCCGATCTCATAGGTCGGATATGCCAGCCGCGGATACACGACGACGTCGCGCTGCGCCATTCCTAGCAGCACCGGCAGCCAGCCGACGAGCTCTTTCGACCCAATCGTCGGCAGCACACCGAGGGCATCGAGACCAGCTATCCCGAACCGCCGCGCCAGCCACTCCACAGCGGCCGAGCGAAGCCCGGGCGTCCCGTACGTCGCCGGATACCCAGGCGCGTCGGACGCATCGGCCAGCGCCTGCCGGACGATGACCGGTGTGGGATCGACCGGCGTCCCGATCGACAGGTCCACCAGCCCGCCGGGATGTCCGGACGCCTGCTCACGGTACGGAGCCAGCGTGTCCCAGGGGAAGTCCGGAAGAGGGCGCACCTAGTGCTCGTCGTGTGCCTGCGGAGGCAGCGCTGCGACGAGCGGATGATCCTTGTCGATCTTGCCCAGCTTGGACGCTCCCCCGGGTGATCCCAGATCGTCGAAGAACTCGGCGTTGGCCTGGTTGTAGTCCTTCCACTGCTCCGGAACGTCGTCCTCGTAAAAGATCGCCTCGACCGGGCACACCGGCTCGCAGGCACCGCAGTCGACGCACTCGTCGGGGTGGATGTATAGCATCCGTTCCCCTTCGTAGATGCAGTCGACCGGGCACTCCTCGACGCACGCCAGGTCCTTGAGGTCGACGCACGGCTCGGCGATGGTGTAGGTCACGAGCGTTCCTCCTTGCGGCACCGGTCAGGGGTCGTACGGCACCTGCCTTTAGTATCGCGTTGCCGGTAAGTACGCATGCACTCGAGGTCCACTCTATGACGCTACAACCCCGCGATGTCGGTCACCGCGTCGTCGTTCGGTACCGACTCGCCGTGCCGGTGGACGGCGCCCACGCCACTGATGTGCTCGGCAGACTCGTCGACTGGTCGGGTGGCCGGTTGAGCGTCCGCACGAAGGCCGGTGCGGTGGTGGACGTACCCGAGTCCGACGTACTGGCCGCCAAGGTGGTCCCGGCCCGGACGGTGACCCGTCGGGCGGTCCGTGACCTCGAGTCGGCTGCGGCCGCCGGGTGGCGGGCCACCGAGACCGCGTGGGTGGGCGGCTGGTTGCTGCGGGCGGCCGGCGGCTTCACCGGCCGGGCCAACTCCTGCCTGCCGCTGGCCGATCCCGGAATGCCCATCGACGTGGCAATCGACCTGGTGGAGAAGTGGTACCGGGCGCGGAACCTTGTACCGGCATTCCAGGTGCCGGCACCGCTCGGCACAACGGTCGAGGCGGCCTTGGACCGGCGCCGGTGGCCGCCACCCCAGGAGGACGTTCTCGTGCTGACCGCAGAGCTGGCGGACGTGACCGCGCACACGCGCGACGACCTGCCGCCGGTCGAGCTCGCTGCCGAGCCGGACGACCGTTGGCTCGCCGCCTACCACTACCGCGGCACGCCACCGCCGCCCAACGCGAAGTCGGTGCTGGTCAACGCCGACGTCCGGACGTTCGCCGCTGTGGTGGTCGACGACCGCCCAGTGGCGATCGCCCGGGGAGCGGTGTCTGACTCGCCCGCGGGACGCCGCTGGCTGGGCGTCACGGCGGTGGAAGTCGACCCGGCGATGCGGCGGCGCGGGCTGGCGTCTCACGTCATGACCGGGCTGGTCGAGTGGGCTCGCAGGCACGGAGCGACCGACGGCTACCTCCAGGTGTCGGACGGCAACGCCAGCGCTGTCGCGATGTACCAGCGGCTCGGCTTCACCGAACACCACCGGTACCGCTACCGCCGCCTCCCCTAACCCCCAACCCATTCGCGCTGTCGTTCGATCACGTTCGGCAGGCGGCCC
>DATHUM010000287.1:0-4907 GCA_035462225.1 Jiangellaceae bacterium
GACGACCGGCCGGCATAACAGACGATGACAATGTCGGTTCGAGCGGGGACAAGATCCGTCCAAACCGACATGGTCATCGCGGAATGATCAACCTACGCGGCTGAGTGCGACGCCGGCGGCGTGTGCCAGCTTGCGAGCGCGGCGGGCAGCACGCTCTGCCCGACGCTGCAGCCGGCGGGCCGACAGGACGTCGCTAACTATTCGTTCGTGTTCGGCGTGCTTCATACGCTCCTGCATGTGTGCACGAGCGAGTGCTTCGTTCATGAGGTACACGGCAGTGCTCCTGTTCAGCAGTTCGTCAGGGCGGATCGGTAGGTGAGTCGTGATCATTTCCAGGTCTCGCAATCGGTTTGGCCGGTCTCGGGATTACGCCGCTACGTCAGACTTGCGGGGCCGGCCACGCGGCCGCTTGCGTGGTACGACGTTGCCTGCGATGAACAGCTCTCCTCCCCAGACTCCCCAGGGCTCGCGCCGGTCTTGGGCGCCTGCCAGGCACTCCAGCCGGACCGGACAGTCCCGGCACAGCGACTTGGCGAGCTCGACGTCGGCCGGCGACTCTGCGAACCACAGCTCGGGCTCCGCCCGGCAGGGGATCTCGGCGTCTGCGGCGACGACGTGGTCGAGGACGCTCGCCAGCATCACGGTGGTCACCTCCTTTCTGTCTCGATCCGGTCTGGTCAACTCGGTCCGGGCAATGAAAAAGGCCGCGGATCCCGATCTCGGGGTCCGCGGCCTGGAGGTGCCGGCTGTGATGCATCTATGCCGGTGGACTCCAGGATGGGACCCCAAGGAGGGCCTTGCCCCGCTCGACGTCAGGCGTCATATCGGCGATGGCGGCGAACCCTGCCTGCAGACGCACTGCACCCGTCGTCGGAACGTAGAACGGCGCAATGGTGCGCACCCCGCGGTTGTTGAGACGCTGCTCGGAGGCGTTCACCGACACGCCGATCCCGCTGCGAACGTGCAGCTCGCGAAGCTGATTGCTGATCATCGGTACGCCTCCTTCCGTCTCTACTCAGGCGCGCGCCACGGTGGCACGGCCGGGCATCTTGTTGAACTTTAGACCCTCATCGCGTAAGGAGCAACCTATTTAATGACTCTTTTTTTCACGGCCTTCGAGCACAGGTCCAGAACGTCCGATCCGTACCGCTCTAGCTTGGCCCGACCGACGCCTGGGACGGCCGCCAGTGCGCCCAAATCCTCCGGCACGGTCTCGGCGATCGCCACCAAGGTCGCATCGGTGAATACGACGAACGCCGGAACCTTCTGTTCCTGCGCCCGACGAAGACGCCAGGCTCGAAGGTCTTCGAACAGGTCGTCGTCCATCGAACTGGGGCACGCGGAGCATCGACCAAGCTTGCGCTCGGCAGCGCTCGCCAACGGCACCCGGCACACTTTGCACCGGGCCGGACCTTTCGTCCGGACACCGCGGTTGCGAGCCGGCGAACCTGCCACTGTGGCGGTCGCCGGACGTACACCGTCGAGGAACCTGCTCGGCAGCCGGTTACCTTGCCCGCCGGGAGTGCGCGACAGCGACCAAGAGACGCGCAGCACCGTGCGCGCTCGAGTGATGCCGACGTAGAACAGCCGCCGCTCCTCGGCGATCTCCGCTGGTGTCTCGGCATAGACCAGCGGCAACGTACCTTCGTGGCAGCCGACGATGAAGACGGCGTCCCACTCCAGCCCCTTGGCCGCGTGCAATGAGGCGAGCGTGACACCATCCGCGACCGGTGCGTGCTGGGCAGCGGCGCGACCCTCCAGCTCGGCAACGACCTCCGCCAGTTCGGCCTTGGGCTTTCGCGCGACGACCTCGGCTGCGAGGTCGACGACGGCCTTCAGCGACTCCCAGCGATCGCGCGCCGCGCTGCCACCAGGTGGCGGCTGCGCAGTGAATCCCGCGCTGCTCAGCACGGCTGCGGTGGCCGCCGCTGCGTCGGGTGCACCGGCACCGGCGTCGCCTGCCCGCACCGCTGCGCGCAGGAGCATGCCCGCCTGCTTGATTTCGGCCCGCTCGAAGAACCGCTCGGCGCCGCGCACGACGTAATGGATGCCGGCATCGGCGAGGGCCTTCTCGTACGCCTCGGATTGTGCGTTGACGCGATACAGCACTGAGATGTTCCGTGGTGGCGTACCGGCGGCGACCAGCCGGCCGATCTCCTCGGCCACCCAGGCGGCCTCGGCGATCTCGTCGGCATGCTCGGCGAAGACCGGCTCGGGTCCGTCCGGGCGTTGCGCCTCGAGAGTCACTGCGCTGGTGGCCGCCGCATCGTGGCCGCGCCTCAAAACCGCGTTGGCGATTCTGACCACCTGCGGCGTCGAGCGGTAGTCGCGGACGAGCCGCACCACGCGCGCACCGGGGTACCGCCGCGGAAACCCAACAAGGTAGTCCGCATTTGCTCCGGCGAAGGAGTAGATCGTCTGCGCAGGGTCACCTACGACGCACACGTCGTCGCGACTGCCGAGCCACAGGTCGAGAAGTCGCTGCTGCACCGGCGACACGTCCTGGTACTCGTCGACGACGAACTGGTGGTACTGGGACCTGACCGCGTCAGCTACCCCTGGGTGGCTGCTGAGCAGGCCGACAGCAGCCAACAGGATGTCCTCCATGTCCATCACCGAGCGGTCTGACTTGAGCTCTTCGTACATGGCGTACACGCGGGCGACCGTCGCGTGATCAGCCCCGAGGAGTTGGCGGCCCGCCTTTGCCGCGGCAGCCGCGTAGAGCTCCGGCGACACGTTGGTGACCTTCGCCCATTCGATCTCGGACGCCAGGTCGCGAAGCATCGCACGCTCGGTACTGACCCGGCAGCGCCCGGCGGCCGCGTTGACCAATGGCAACTTGGACTCGGCGATTCGCGGTAGGTCGGACCCGGTCACCTGCGGCCAGAAGTAGCGCGCCTGCCGCAGGGCCGCCGAATGGAACGTCCTGGCCTGCACACCGTCGACACCGAGAGCCTGAAGGCGCCCACGCATCTCGCCGGCCGCTCGGGTGGTGAACGTGACCGCGAGCACCCGGCGCGGGTCGTACAAGCCGGTGAGCACCCCGTGTGCGATGCGATGGGTGATGGCCCTGGTCTTGCCGGTTCCCGCCCCCGCGATCACACAGACCGGACCGGTCAGTGCCGTCGCGACCTCGCGCTGCTCCGGATCGAGCGAGGCGAGGACTTCGGGGCCACCCATGGCGCCCTATCTTGGCACCTCGGTCCGACGGTGTGGTGCGGCAGCCGTGGATAGGCGTCCTGCCAGTGCTTATATCAGGACACAGGTTGCTATCTCGCACTCAGCCAATTCCGGACCGTGAAATGCGTACATATTGACTTCGGAGAAACTCATATGTGAGATACTTGATACGCTAGAGTCCTGTCCGTGACCGAGGATTACCTCCGCCGGATCGGCTCTTTGATCCGCGACGCCCGCAAGCATCGCGGTTGGACGCAAACTCAACTCGCCGAGGTGCTGCGCACGAGCCAGAGCGCGGTCAACCGGATCGAGCACGGACACCAGAATCTCAGCCTCGAGATGCTGTCGCGCATCGGTGAGGCCCTGGACTCGGAGATCGTATCGCTCGGGACGCCTGGGCCGATGCATCTGCGCGTCACCGGTGGCAGCCCGCTGTCCGGCAGCATCGAGGTCAAGTCCAGCAAGAACGCCGCCGTGTCGCTGCTATGCGCCAGCCTGCTCAACCAAGGGCGCACGACGCTGCGCCGGGTGGCCCGGATCGAGGAGGTCCACCGGATCATCGAAGTTCTCGAGAGCATCGGCGTGCGGTGCAGGTGGCTCAACGCCGACAACGATCTCGAGATCGTCCGGCCTGCGCACCTCGATCTCGAAGCGATGAACGCTGAGGCCGCGCGGCGCACGCGTAGCGTATTGATGTTCCTCGGCCCGCTGCTGCACGACTACGAACGGTTCCGGCTGCCGTACGCCGGCGGCTGTGATCTCGGAACCCGCACCATCGAGCCACACCTGATCGCTCTGCGGCCGTTCGGGCTGGAGGTCAAAGCGACCGGAGGGCACTACCACGCCGAGGTGGACACATCCACCGCACCGTCGCGGCCGATCGTGCTCACCGAGCGCGGCGATACGGTCACTGAGAACGTCCTGCTCGCGGCCGCCCGCCGGGACGGCGTCACTGTGGTGCGCAATGCCAGCTCGAACTACATGGTTCAGGACCTGTGCTTCTTCCTGGCCAAGCTGGGTGTCCGGATCGAGGGTGTCGGTACGACCACGCTGACGATCCACGGCGTCCCCGAAATCGACGTGGACGTCGACTACGCGCCGTCCGAGGACCCGATCGAGGCGATGAGCCTGCTCACCGCCGCCATCGTGACCTCGTCGCCGCTCACAATCCGCCGAGTTCCGATCGAATTCGTCGAGATCGAGCTCGCGCTCCTCGAGGAGATGGGCCTGGCCTACGAACGCAGCGATGAGTACCTGGCGGCCAACGGCCACACCCGGCTGGTCGACCTCGCGGTGCGCCCCGGGCCGCTGCACTCCCCCATCGACAAGATCCACCCGATGCCGTTCCCTGGCCTGAACATCGACAACCTGCCGTTCTTCGCCGCGATCGCCGCGACGGCTACCGGCGAAACGCTGATCCACGACTGGGTGTACGAAAACCGCGCGATCTACCTGACCGAGTTGAACCGGCTGGGCGGCCGGGTCAAGCTCGCTGACCCGCACCGGGTCTACGTCGAGGGTCCCACCCGGTGGTCGGCGGCCGAGGTGATCTGCCCGCCGGCGCTGCGTCCCGCGGTAGTGATTCTCATCGCGATGCTAGCCGCCAAGGGTACGTCCGTCCTGCGCAACGTGTATGTGATCAACCGCGGATACGAGGACCTGGCGACCCGCCTCAACTCAATCGGCGCGCAGATCGAGACCTTCCGCGACATTTGACCGTTTGTCGT
>DATHUM010000288.1:0-2800 GCA_035462225.1 Jiangellaceae bacterium
GCCGGGGTTGGTCAGGCTGATCGTCGTACCGGCGAAGTCGTCGACCGCGAGCTTGTTGCTTCGGGCCCGGCGGATCAGATCCTCATAGGCGGCCCAGAACTGGGCGAAGTCGAGCGTATCGGCCTTCTTGATGCTGGGCACGACGAGCTGGCGGGTGCCGTCCGGTTTCTGCAGGTCGATGGCCAGGCCGAGGTTGACGTGTGCCGGCTTGACCAGCATCGGCTTGCCGTCGACCTCGTCGTACGAGTGGTTCATCTCCGGCATCTTGGCCAGCGCCTTGACCAGGGCGAAGCCGATGACGTGGGTGAACGAGACCTTGCCGCCCCGGCCGCGCTTGAGGTGGTTGTTGATGACGATGCGGTTGTCGATCAGCAGCTTGGCCGGCACGGCCCGCACGCTGGTGGCCGTCGGCACCTGCAGGCTGGTTTCCATGTTGGCGACCACCCGAGCCGCGGCGCCGCGGAGCTTGTCCTGCTCGGCCGCCGTGACGTCACCGGTGGCCGGCGGCTTGGTCGCGGGCAGTGGGTTGTCCGGCGTGGTGGCTCGCGCCGACACCGGTGCGGGCTTGGTCGCTGCGTCGTTCTGTTGAGCGGCCGGCCGGGGCTTTCTGGTGGCCGGCGGCTGCTGCGGCCGGCTCGGCTCCGGCTCCGCGGCGTCGGCCTCCTCGGCCGCCTGCCGGGCCGGCGCTTGCGGGGAGGCGCTCGATGTCGGACTAGAAGGAGTCGACCCGGCGGGCGCCGGCTTCGACGTCGTGGTCACGGTGGACTCTCTTTCGGGCTGGCGTGTTGTCGGGGATGAGTTGTGGGCGGGCTCGCGCTTGGCGTAGTCGCGGAAGAAATCTGACCATGCGGCGTCGACTGTGCTGGGGTCCTCGAGCCAGCTCTGGTAGAGCTCCTCGACGAGCCATTCATTGGGTCCGAATCCCGTCTGCGGGCCGGTCTGCGGGGCCACCTTGGCGTTCGCCTACTTCCGGTGCGTCATATGTCAGCGCGTGCTCTTTACAGGCTAATCAACGAGGCTCGTTCCGCGCAGGCCAGAGCGCGGCCGGTTCACTGCCCGAGATCTGAGAGTACCCGGTGCGCGCTGTTCCAACCTGCCGCGCCGATCACCGAGCCGGCGGGGTGGCAGCCGGCGCTGCCGGCGTACAGGCCCGCCAGCCCGGTCGAGTACGGCACCCGGTCGGCAAAGGCGACGCCGTTGTCGACGTGGTGGATGTGCCCGCCGGTCATGCCGAACCGCTCCTCGATGCCCGGAGGCGTCAGCACCAGCCGGTCCGCGACGAGCGCGGACGTGCCAGGGGCGAACTTGTCGGCGATCGAGAGCAGGTGGTCGACGTAAGAGTCGAGGGCCTCGTCCCATGTCGTACCGGCCGGGGAGTACGGCACGGATTGGACGAAGAGCGCGGACGAATGGTGGCCGGCGGAGTCCTGCAGTGACGGGTCGATGGTGGTGTGCACGTACCACTCCATCGTCGGGAACTCCGGCAGCCGCCCGGCCTGGACGTCGTCCCACATCGCGCGCAGCGCGTCGAGCGGACGGCCGGTCGCGTCGGGCAGGAGGTGGACAGTGGCGCCCCAGGGGTTCGGCGCCTCCGGCGGCAGGCAGGCGAGCGTGGGCAGGTCGCGCAACGCCAGGTTGATCTTCATAGTGGTGCCGGGCTTGCGGACCCGCTCGAGCCGTGACGTGAGCGATTCGGGCGCGTGCTCGCCGGCGATGGCGGCCGTCCGCCACGGGTCGCAGGCGGCTAGAACGGCCCGAGCGGTGATCGATCGTCCGTCGGCCAGCACCACTCCGCTCGCTGCTCCGCCATCGACGATCAGCGATGCGACCTCGGCGTCGGTGAAGACCTTGGTGCCCTGCCTACCGGCGGCGTCGGCGAAGGCGGCCGACACCGCTCCCATGCCGCCTTCGGCGACCATCCAGGTCCCGTCCGAGCCGGGGAGCCGGCACATGTTGTGGACCAGGAAGTTGTGGCCGGTGCCGGGCGTGTCCGGTCCGGCGGTGAGCCCGGACAGCCCGTCTGTCACGACGTACATCGCCATCAGCAGCTCGGATGAGAACTCGAAGCGAGCTAGGTAGTCCACCGCGGACCCGCGGACCAGATCGACGAACGCCGAGCGCAGCGAAGGCCGGACGTACCGCTCGGCGGTGTCCTCGACCGGGAGCGGCTCTGCCAGCCAGGCCGGGGCGAGGTCTTCGCGTAGCGCGGCCAATTCGGCCTGGAGTGCGTCGTCGGCTCGCACGTCGCGTGCGGAGAACATGGCCTCCAGCTGCGCGCGGGTGGCGGCTCGATCGCTGCCGAACCACAGATGCGGACCGTCGAGGGTCGGAAGCACGTAATGAGGGTCGCGGCGCAGCGGGCGCACCGTCCCGCCCGCGAGCTCGAGGACTTCTGGCGGCATCAGGCCGAGTAGGTAGGCACCGGTCGAGTGGCGTAATCCCGGAACGGCGGGGAAGCACTCTTCGGTTCGGGTGGCCCCGCCGATGACGCTGGACCGCTCGAGAACGGTTACGTCCAGGCCCGCCCGCGCCAGGACCGTCGCAGCGACGAGGCCATTGTGGCCGGCCCCGATGACCACGACGTCGGCCCGGGTCGGCAGGGAGGAAGCGCTCATGCGAACGGAGCGTACGTCTTCGCCGTTCCGGTGGCCGACCCTGCCCGTGCGGTCTACGCTCGCTGTTGATCGGCTGATGGGGAGGCGCGGCATGCGGATGGGTGCGGCGCGTGGCGTAGGGGCGGCCATTCTGGCGCTGTGGCTGTCGTTGCCAGCAGTGGCCAATGCCGACGAGCCGTTCTCGA
>DATHUM010000289.1:0-1898 GCA_035462225.1 Jiangellaceae bacterium
GATCACCGGCGGCTTTCCAGTGACCTCCTTGTACACCGTGCCGTTGTTGCCGACCAGCTCGTCGCCGACGAATCGGGGCAGGAAGTCGTGGATGACAGCCCACTGGTAGTGCCAGCGCGCCAGCCGGCGGGCAGCCTCGAAAACCCATTCCTCACGCATGCCCTGCGCCCGCAACAGGTCGACCAGCTTGTTATGGAACTGGACGACCGCCTTGTGGAACTGGACGATGATCAGGTTCTCGTCGTTGCGTGGGTCCGGGATGATCGCCCGGCCGTTGCTGTCACGAGGCACGTCCAGGACACCGTTGATGTTGGGCCGCAACAGTAACTGGGCCGGATCGGCCGGATCGTAGAAGGCGGGGTCGCTCACCGGGCCCCGTCCGTAGACCGAATCGAGGTCGTAGCGGGGCGTGCGGAAGTTGACGCGCGCATCGGGATCGGCGAGTTGCTGATCGAGCGGGGTGGTGTCAAGGGTGACGTCGTGGTCGATGAACTGCCCGATGAAGGTGAAACCGGCGAACAGGCGCGAGCTGGTGTTGAGATGTTGCTCGTCCGGCACCGTCTGGTCCTCGAGCATCGTGCTCGCGAGGTTTGTCAGCAGTTCGTCGCTAGGCGCAAACGCTGGAAGCCGTTTGAACATCGTCCCGAACCGACCCTCGGCCAGCCGGTCCTTGGTCGTCAGGTACATGCCGCGAAGCTCGGCGCCGTGCAGGCCGTAGCCGCCTTCAGCGGCGTGTGCACCGGCCGGCAGTCGGCCGGCGATCGCGCCGGCCGACAGCGTGCCCGCCGTCCCAGCAAGGAAGCCGCGGCGGGAAAGCCGGCGGTCGTGCCAGCTCGGCCGAGCCGAGCGACCATCACGTGTCATTGCTGCGTGTCCTCCAGTTCGAGTACGCGCGCTCGGCGGGCGCTAATCGACGGTGATGTTGCCACCCGCCAGATAGCCCGCCCGCGCGTATACGACGGTCAGGGGGTCGAGCTGCGAGCTCAGGACGCTCGAGTTCGACAACTTGATCGAGAAGAAGTCGCCTGGCGACGGACTCATGCTGTTGTCATTGTCCTGCACGATGACCTCGAACCGGCACAGCGGCGAGGTCCGCGTCTCCTGCGTCGAGCACGTCGATGGGAAGCCCGCCGGTGGTGGCGACGTCAGGCGGTAGCGGCCCAGAAAGATGAGTTGATTCTCAGGCGGCGGCGGCGGGTTCTCGCCGATACAGATCATGGATTCCAGTACCGGGTCCATCGTGTCGACCGTTCCGTGTATCCCGAACGACGAGCCGAGAGGATTGCGGCCCTTGTCGGTATATGAGAGCTGGATCTTGAGGTCACCGTTCTCGCAGCTGAACGAGAAGCCGAACGACGCCTGGCCAGTGAACACAGGAGATTGCGGCGGCAGGTAACCACCGCCCCGGCCCGTACATGCTGCGAGCACCACCATGAGGATGCCGGCCGCTGCCAATGATAGGAACCGCCGAAGAAGCGAAGGTGCGCCAATTTTCATGGGTATCCTCCAATGCAGGTCAGGGCCACGCCTTGCGACCCTGATGCAGTTGGACCTGCTGTCTTCGCATCTCGCAAATGCGCCCTCCTCACAGTGGCCGGGCCGAGACCCGCTCCTGCCTTGGATCCGCTCACGTCGGGGGGCACATACCCAGCGGAGAACTACTCAATCCACCGCCGAGACCTCACAGCCTTGGGACGATTGCCGCTACGCGGTGCCGTCGCCGTCCGGTATGTCCGCGTTGATAGGTTCGAGCACGAAGACCGGGATTTGGCGGGCGGTCTTGCGCTGGTAGGCGGCATCGTCGGGGAACGCGTCCACCGCTCGGCGCCACCAGAGGGCTTTCTCGTCACCGAACACCTCGTGTGCCTTGTACGTCCGGGCCACTGTGCCGTCCTGAA
>DATHUM010000290.1:0-11867 GCA_035462225.1 Jiangellaceae bacterium
CGCTGATCCTGCCGCCCAACGGCGCCTGCTAGAGCTCCAGGCGCTGGACACCAGACTCGACCAACTCGCCCACCGGCGCCGGACGCTGCCGGAGATCGCCGAACTGGATGCCCTGGCCGCCGAGCACGGCCGGCTGCGCGATACCGAGGTCGCGACGAAGACCGAGGTGGCGGACCTCGAGGAGCAGCAGAAGCGGGCTGACGCCGATGTCGACCAGGTGCGCCAGCGAAAGGACCGCGACCAGCACCGGCTCGACGCCGGCCAGGTGTCCGCGGCGCGGGAGCTCGAGCAGTTGCAGAGCGAGATCGCCTCGCTGACCAGGCGGCAAGCGACGCTGGAGGACGTCGAGCTCGAGATCATGGAAAAGCTCGACGACGCCCAGCGCCGGGTCGGGGAGCTGGCCGCCCAGCGCGAGTCCGTCGGGCGCAATGCCCTTGCCGTTCAGCGGGCCAGAGACGCCGCGTGGGCCGAAATCGACGAGCAGGTCGCGCAAGCGCAGAAGCAGCGCGACGCAATGGCAGTGGAGATACCGGAAGATTTCCTCTCGCTCTACGAGAAGATCCGCTCGACCAGTGGCGGCGTCGGGGCCGCAGCGCTACGCAAGCGCCGCTGCGACGGCTGCCACTTGGAACTCGACCCGGCCGCTCTCAACGAGATCCGGTCGGCAGCGCCGGACGCCGTCGTTCGTTGCGAGGAGTGCCGCCGCATCCTCATCCGCACCGACGAGTCCGGGCTGTGACGCGCCGGCTCATCGTCGAAGCGGACGGCGGTGCCAGGGGAAACCCAGGTCCGGCCGCGTACGGCGCGCTCGTTCGCGATCCGCGAACCGGCGAGGTGCTCGCCGAAACCGCCGAACCGATCGGAGTTGCGACCAACAACGTCGCCGAGTACCGCGGAGTAATCGCCGGATTGTCGCTGGCGCGCGAGATCGACCCGGCGGCCGTCGTGGACGTCCGGCTCGACTCCAAGCTGATCGTCGAGCAGATGTCGGGCCGCTGGAAGATCAAGAACGCCGACCTCAAACCGCTCGCCCTGGAGGCCAACCGGATCCTGCCGGCCGATCAGGTCACCTACACATGGGTGCCCCGGGAGCAGAACAGGCACGCGGACCGCCTCGTCAACCAGGCACTGGACGGAGATCCCGTCTCCTTCGTCGCCGAACCGGCGCGCCCGACCGCTCCGCCGGGAGTCGAGGACCTGTCGGCGGCTTCGTCGCTGCTACTGGTGCGCCACGGCCAGACCGCCGACACCGTGGCACGGCGTTTCGCGGGTGGATCGGTGCCCGGCCCTCCGCTGGACGACCTGGGCCGTGAGCAGGCCGAACGAGCCGCCGCCGCCCTCGCGGACGCGGCGGCGGTGGCGGTTCTGTCGTCCCCGATCGTCCGCGCGATGCAGACCGCTGAGCTGATCGCAGACCGGCTTGGCCTTGCGCTGTCGGCCGAAGCCGCTTGGCGAGAGTGCGAGTTCGGCGAATGGGAGGGCCTGCACTTCGACGAGGTGGCCGAGCGCTATCCGTACGAGATCGCCGCCTGGCGCAACTCGACAGCGAGCCCCGCCCCCGGCGGTGAATCGCTGGACCAGATGACGGCACGCATCGCGGCCGCCCGCGACGACGTGCTGGAGCGCTACAGCGGTCAGCCGGTCATCGTGGTGACACACTCGATGCCGATCCGAGCGCTCATGCGCATCGCCCTCGATGCGCCACCTGAGGCCATTCACCGGCTAAGGCCGGCGCCAGGGTCGGTGACCGAGCTCCGAACGTTCGCCGGCGGGTTCACCACCGTGACCGCGTTCGGCCTGCGTCCGTAGCCGATTAGGCCGGCACCACCATGACGGGGCAATGGGCGTGGTGCAGCACGCCGCGACTGACCGAACCCAATAGCAGGCTGGCGAACCCTCCGCGGCCCCGCCGGCCGACGACAAGCAGGTCCGCGCCGGCAGATGCGCCGACGAGCACCCCGACCGGGTGGCCCTCGGCGACCTCCTTGACGACCTTCACGGTGTGGTGACGCTCGGCCACGGGGGCGACGGTGTCGCTGAGCTGCTTGCGTGCTTCAGTTTCGTCGAGGCGCAGGCCGTAGATGCCTTCGGCGCTGGTGCCGCGTGGCCAGGCATAGATCGCGCGTACCGTGCAGTTGCGCGCCGCCGCCTCGGCGAAGGCCCGCTCGAGCGCGACGGCGGACGGCGCCGAATTGTCGATACCGACGGCGATCTGGCCGGTTCGCTCGGACGGTGCGCCCTGGACCACGACGACGGGGCAGTCGGCACGCCCGACGACGCCGTGGGCGACCGAGCCGAGCAGCAGACCGGCGAACCCGCCCTCGCCTCGACCCCCGACCACGAGCATGGTCGCGTCCTTGGCGGCTTCGATGAGCCCGGGGCGTGGATCGCCGGGTACGATCTCCGCGGACACGTCGGCACCGGGCACCGCCTCGCGCGCGTGCTGCGCAGCCTCCTCCACAACCGTCCGGGCGTCCTCGCGCGCCCACCGGCCCACCTCGGTGTGGGGGCCGCTGTCGGGCATCTCGAAGAGCCAGCGTTGCAGCACGTGCACGACCCGAAGCGGCTCACCGAGCAACTCGGCCTCGCGGACCGCCCATTCCACCGCGTACCTGCTGGCCTCGGAGCCGTCGCTGCCGACGACGATCCCACTCATGGGGTCTCCTTCCTCCGCGTGTTCATCCCACACCGATAGCGGACCGAACGGACCGGGCCAACGTCATCGGGGTCGGGGACCAAGGTCAGGAATCGCGCTCGGGCAGGACGCCGGCGTCGTGGTCGCCGCCCGTGTCGGTGCCGGTGGCGGTGGCCAGGCCGGCGGCCCGGGCGGCCGGCCAGCGCCACTCGCGGATCTCGGGTGCATCGTCGCCGTGATCACGGGTGTGCTGGCGGGCCCGGAGCCGGGTGTCGACCATGCGCTGGCGGAGGCTGGCCGCCCGCGACCCGAGGCTGGGCACCCGATCGATGACGTCGATGACCAGGTGGTACCGGTCCAGGTCGTTCAACATCACCATGTCGAACGGGGTCGTGGTGGTGCCCTCCTCCTTGTACCCGCGCACGTGCAGGTTGGAGTGGTTCGTCCGGCGGTAGGTCAGCCGGTGAATGAGCCACGGGTAACCGTGATAGGCGAAGATGATCGGCTTGTCCTTGGTGAACAGCGTGTCGAACTCGGCGTCCGGCAGACCGTGCGGGTGTTCCTTCTCGTCCTGCAGCCGCATCAAGTCCACGACGTTCACCACCCGGACCTTCAGGTCGGGCAGGTACTGGCGGAGCAGGTCGGCTGCGGCGAGGGTCTCGAGTGTCGGAACATCGCCGGCGCATCCCAGCACGACGTCAGGATCGCCGTCGTCGTTGCTCGCCCAGTCCCAGATGCCGAGTCCGCGCGTGCAGTGAGTGATCGCCTCGTCCATCGTGAGCCACTGCGCCTGTGGCTGCTTTCCTGCGACCACGACGTTGACGTAGTTGCGGCTGCGCAGGCAGTGGTCGTAGGTGGACAGCAGGGTGTTGGCGTCCGGCGGCAGGTACACCCGGATGACATCGGCCTTCTTGTTCACGACGTGGTCGATGAACCCGGGGTCCTGGTGCGAGAAGCCGTTGTGGTCCTGCCGCCACACGTGGGACGTGAGCAGGTAGTTCAACGAGGGGATCGGCCGGCGCCACGGGATCTCCCGCGTCACCTTCAGCCACTTGGCGTGCTGGTTGAACATGGCGTCGATGATGTGGATGAACGCCTCGTAGCAGTTGAAGACGCCGTGCCGGCCGGTGAGCAGATAACCCTCCAGCCATCCCTGGCACTGATGCTCGGACAACATCTCGACCACCCGGCCGGACGTCGCCAGGTGATCGTCGGTCGGAAGTATCTCGGCCTGCCACACCTTCGCGCTCGCCTCGATGGCCGCGCCGAGCCGGTTCGACGCGGTCTCGTCCGGCCCGAAGATCCGGAAGTTGTCCGGATTGTGCCGTACGACGTCGGCGAGCCAGTTGCCCAGCACCCTTGTCGCCTCTGCCACGGCTCCACCAGGGGTGGGGATTTCGACTGCGTGGGCGCGGAAGTCCGGCAGGACCAGATCGCGAGTCAACTCGCCACCGTTGGCGTGCGGGTTCGCGCTCATCCTCCGCTTACCGGCGGGATTGAGCTCACGGACCAGCTCGACCGGACGCCCGTCCGCACCGAACAGCTCTTCTGGGCGGTACGAGCGCATCCACTCTTCGAGGATCTTGGTGTAGCCCTCGTTGCCACGGACGTGGTTCATCGGAACCTGGTGCGACTTGTAGGTGTTCTCGATCTGCACACCGTCGATCTCTGCCGGCCCGGTCCACCCTTTCGGCGTCTTGAACACGATGGCCGGCCAGGCAGGACGCGAGTTGGCGGTGCCATTGTCAGCGTCCGACCGGATCTGCGCGATCTCGTCCAGAACCTCGTCCAGGAGCGTGGCGAAGCGCTGATGGACCGACGCGGTGTCCTCCTGGTCGAAGCCGCCCTCGAACCAGTAGGGCCGGTGGCCGTTGCCGACCAGGAACGCCTCGAGCTCGTCGCGGGGAATCCGGGCGAAGATCGTCGGATTGGCGATCTTGTAGCCGTTGAGGTGCAGGATCGGCAGGACGGTGCCGTCGGTGACGGGGTTGAGGAACTTGTTGCCGTGCCACCCGGTGGCCAGCGGCCCGGTCTCGGCCTCGCCGTCGCCGATGACGCAGGCGACGATAAGGCTCGGGTTGTCGAACGCGGCACCGTACGCGTGGGACAGCGCGTATCCCAGCTCACCACCCTCGTGGATCGACCCGGGCGTCTCCGGCGCGACGTGGCTCGGGACTCCGCCGGGGAAGGAGAACTGGTGGAACAACTGGCGCATGCCCTCGGCGTCGTCGCCGACTCCGGAGTAGACCTCGCTGTACGTGCCTTCCAACCACGCGGCGCCCACAAGGGACGGACCGCCGTGCCCCGGCCCGCTGATGTAGATCATGTCGAGGTCGCGCTCGATGATCGTGCGGTTCAGGTGCGCGTACAGGAAGTTCTGCCCGGGCGAGGTGCCCCAGTGGCCGAGCAACCGAGGTTTGATGTGGTCAGCGGTCAGCGGTTCTCGAAGCAGCGGATTGTCCAGCAGGTAGATCTGCCCGACCGACAGGTAGTTCGCGGCGCGCCACCACGCGTCGATCCGGGCGAGCGCGTCCGGATCGAGCCGGTGCGCGTCGTCTTTCGGTGCCGCAGCGGTTTCGGTCATGGTGAGCCTTCCGACGATCGTCCTGCCTCCAGCCTTGCGTACCGGCCCAACCGATGCCACCGCACCCCTCCACAAACTCTTCACAGTTACTCCAAGCTTGCCGATCAGGATCCCCGCACAGTGGTCGATGGCAGATCGCGAACCGACAGAAGGGATTCGTCATGGACATCAACCACGTGATCGCAGAAGTAACCTTCCGGCAGTTGCAGGACAAGTACGCCTCGCAGGACTGGCAGCGCCGCGCCGAGCTCGACGCCGCCGTGCGCCGGACAAGACGTTCGGCTGCGCCCCAGCGACGGTGGTTCCGGATGCGGCGGCCGCTCGTCGCCCGGCTGGAAGGAGGTGTGGGATGACGACGGCAACGCTTGACCGCCCAGCCCGCGTATTCCTCCGTCCGGTCGTCAATCTGGCGCTGGCCGCGCACCGGGAGTTCACCGACGTCGTGGCCGGCCTCGACCTCGACGACCGCGCTACCTGGGCCGTGGCCGATCGTTCCCTCGCGCGGGTCAGTGCGGAGGCCAACGATGTGGTGAGCGCGCTGACGGGGGAGCGGTGGCAGGTGGCTGCGCCAGGGGTGCCGCCCGTGGTCAGGCTCCGGGAGCTGAGCGCGGCCCAGCGCCGGCTGGACGCGGCGCTGGATCGGTGGGCGGGCAGCGAGCGGCTCGGCGAACTCGCCGCGGACGTGCGTGGTTCGGCGACCAGGGTGGCCGAATCCGCGCGGTGGCTCGGCATCGTGACCGCTGCGAATGCGGACGGCGGTGTGCAATCGGTGCGGAGCCATGGCGTGATGGCACGCCGAAACATAGGGAGACGGCGGGCCCGGAGTTAGGGACTTCGCCCGACGACGGGCCGGCATCGCGTCCATACCTTGATGAGCAACGGTTCGCCAGCCCGGCGAGCCACGACACATCAGGAGGGCACAATGCCGACCTATCTCATCGAGCGGGAGATCCCCGGAGCCAGCGAGCTGACCGCCGAGCAGCTCCGCGAGATCGCCCGCACGTCCAACGGCGTGGTGGACACGCTCGGGGTGCCGTACACCTGGCACCAGAGCTACGTCGCGGGCGACAAGATCTACTGCGTCCACACCGCGGAATCGCCCGATGACGTGCTCGAGCACGCGCGCCGAGGCGGGTTTCCGGCGAATCTCGTGGGCGAGGTGGCGACCACGATCGGCCCGCACACGGCGGACGGCTGAGCCGCTGTGACGATGGCCCCGCCGAAGGGTGGCCGGACACTCCGGCTACCCTTCGGCGTTCCTGCGCGCCACAATGGCAGGGGAACGACGACGGGTCGGCCCATCAGTCGGGGGGCTTGGTTGAAGTACGTGTTCGGCGACTGCGAGCTCGATCTCGACGGGGTCGTGCTGACGCGTGCCGGCGTCGTGCAGCGAGTCGAGCCGCAGGTGTTCGAGGTTCTGGCGCTGCTGATTCGCGAGCGCGGCCGGATGGTGCCGAAGGAAGAACTGCTCGACTCGGTGTGGGGCAGCCGGTTCGTCGGCGAGTCTGCCCTGACCAGCCGGATCAAGTCGGCTCGGCAGGCCATCGGCGACACCGACCGGGAGCGGCGCCTGATCCGCACCGTGCACGGGCGCGGCTACCAGTTCACCGGGCAGGTGGTCGAACTCGACGGCAGCGCCGGCACGCCGGAGTCACCGCTGCCATGGACCGCCATCGCCGGTGACGGCACCGGCGAGCTGCTCGAGCGAGAACCCGAGCTGGCCGTACTCCGGTCGCTGTGGGCGCAGGCCAAGGCCGGCCGCGGGTCGATCGTGCTCGTCTCGGGGGAGTCGGGTGCGGGTAAGACGGCTCTCGCGCGCGCAGCGGCCTCGGCGGCCGCCGCCGACTCGGCACGGGTGCTGTGGGGCATGTGCACGCCGCTGGCGACCCCGGCCCCGCTCGAGCCGCTGCGCGAAGCCGCGGCCCAACTCGGTGGCCCCCTCGCCATGCAGGTCGAGCAGGACCAACCGGTCCACCGGATCCTGCCACCACTGCTGGTCGAGCTGACCAGAGCCGGTTCGGTATTGGTGCTCGACGACCTGCAGTGGGCCGACCAGGCCACGATCGACCTGCTTCGCCTGCTCACCCGGCGCGTGCACCGGACGCGGACGCTCGTCATCGGCACACACCGCGACGAGGAGATCGGCATCGATCATCCGCTGCGGGGACTCATCGGCGATGTGGCCCGATCCACGGCGGCACAACGGCTTTCGGTCGGCCCGTTGAGCCGCGACGCAGTCGCCGCCATCGTCGCGACGTCCGGCCGCGACCCTGATGACGTGTTTCGGCTCACGGCCGGCAACGCGTTCTTCGTCCAGGAAGTCGCGGCCACGGCCGGGGACGGGCTGCCGTCCTCGGTTCGCGACGCCGTCCTGGCCCGCACTGCCGACCTGCCTCCCGCCGCGCAGGATATGCTCGCCCTGCTGGCCTGCGCGCCCGAGGCCGTACCGGACGTCGCGCTTCCGGCGCTCAATGTCGACTTGCCGACGCTGCGGGCCCTCGACCAGACCGGTCTTGTCGAACGGGGGACGAGAGGATTGCGGTTCCGGCACGAGTTGTGCCGGCTCGCGCTGGCCGAGCTGATCCCACCCGGTGGTGAGGTGGCACTGCACGCGCGAGTGCTCCAGGCGCTGGAGCGCAGAGGAACCGACCCCGCCGTGCTGACGCACCACGCCCGCGGCGCAAAGGACCCCGAGCGGGTGACCCGCTACGCCTCGGCGGCCGGCTGGCGGGCCACGGCGACGGGCGCACATGTTCAAGCGGTGGAGTTCTTCCAGCTGGCCCTGGCGCAGCAGGTGGAGCTGGCCGAGGAAGAGCACGCGAAGCTGCTGGAGGCCATGGCGCGCGAGCTCTATTTCCTGGACCGACTGACCGAGGCGGTCGCCGCGAGCGCTCGGGCCCGGGCCATCCGGGTTGCCCGGGGCGATTCGACAGGTGTCGGATCGGTGTGCCACACCCTGTCGCTCTACGAGTACTACAACGCCGACCGTGAGCACGCGGACCGGCATGCCGCCGAGGCGATCCGGTTGCTCGAGCCGAGCGACGATCTGGTCGAGCTGGGCCACGCGTACGCCACCGAGGCGTACCTGGCGATCCAGCGCAACGACCTCCGCCGCGCCGACGTGATCCTCGAGCACTTGACCGGCGTCAACGAAGCGACCGGTGATTTCGCACTACGCCTCCGGGCGGACATGTTGCACTCGATACGAGACGTGGTTGCCGGGCACCAGGACGCTCGCAGACGGGCTTTGGAGGTGGCCACAGTAAGCCTACAGGCCGGGGAGTACTACCCGGCGTCGACGACCTACAGCCTGCTCGTGTACTGCGACGTCGAGCAGCGCAGATTCGCCGAGGCGCGTGAGCTGCTGCGCACCAGCCTCCCGTTGGCCACCGAGCACGACATCCGAATCTGCGCGGTGTGGCAACTCGGCGCGCAGGCTCGGCTGAACCTTCTTACCGGTGACTGGGACCAGGCCGTACGAGACGCCGGCGTCATGCTCGGTCCGGAAACCGTCCCGCTTGGCCGCCCGTGGGCCGACCTGGTCTGTGGCTTGGTCAACCTACGCCGCGGAGACGACGACGGCGACATGCATCTCGACGCGGCCTGGGAATTGGCGACGCGGCTCGACGAGCCGCTGCGGATCTTGCCGGCCGCTACCGCACTCGTCGAGCGCGCGTGGATCACCGGCGAGCGCGACGACCGGATCGCGAACGCAACTGACCTGCTGCGCAGCTTCGCCGGAGAACCAGGGCTGGAATGGTCGCTCGGCGACCTCGCCCTCTGGATCCGCCGCTCGGGCGGGCGAGTGCCGGACGGGTTCAGCGTGGCCGAACCGCACCGGCTCGCGTTGGCCGGCGACGACGCGGGTGCGGCGCAGAGCTGGGCCAGGATCGGCGAGCCGTACTCGCAAGCTCTCGCGCTGCTCGACAGTGGCAGCGACCCGGCTGCATTCCGAGCGCTGGAGCTGCTTGACACTCTTGGCGCCGCCGCGGTCGCCGCGAAGGTCCGGCGGCAACTGCGCGACAGGGGTGTGAGCAGTGTCCCGGCCGGGCCGCGGGCGACCACTCGGGCCAACCCGGCCGGGCTCACCGAGCGCCAGGTCGAGGTCCTGGCAATGCTCGCCGAAGGCATGTCGAATGCTCAGCTCGCAAGCCGGCTGTTCATCTCATCGAAGACGGTCGACCATCACGTGTCGGCGATCTTGAGCAAGTTGCAGGCGAGTTCACGGACCGAGGCGGTCCACATCGCCCGCGAGCGGGGCATCATCGGCTGACCGGGCCCAGTCCGCTCGAACCGAGAGCGGTCCAAGTCCGCAGCCGGCAAGACGAAACCCATGCCACCGGTGGCGCCTGAGCACGCGCACTGAACCAGTGCGTCCAGATTCCGGGTGCAGGCGTTCTCCACCTGGTCTCCATGTCGCCTCCAAGACCCAACGCGCCCCAGGCGGCACAGTCGTTGGTGCGACAGCGGGAAAGCCCCGCGGAAGGTTTCGGGAAGGACCGCCCGGCACCGTCGCAGCACCACCGAACAAGGGGGAAGTAATGGAATCGCTGTACGCGCTGGCGGCAGGACTTGAGCTGATGCGCCGACAGTTCGACATGCCGGAGTCGCGGCACCTTGCCGAAGCGCTGGCGGCGCGCGACCCGTGGCGCCACCGCTTCATGCGACAGGTCCGGCGGCTGAAGCTGCTCGCCACCCAATCGTCTCAAACTGCGGCGACGGCGGCTGAGGGCTACTGATGTCGGCAACAACGACGAGCCTGGTCCGGCGTGTCGGCGGCGGAGAATACGCCGTCGGCGCGCGGGCCATGGTTCCGTGGCTGGCCGGCGTCGTCCCCTTCGGATTGGTGATCGGCGTCAGCGCGGCGCGGGCGGACATCCCGGCCCTCGCCGGGTGGTTGACCGGCCCCCTGATCTACGCCGGTAGTGCGCAGGTGGCGACCATCGAGATGCTGCACGCGGGTGCCGCTCCGGCGGTCATCGTGGCGACAGCGTTGATCATCAACCTGCGCCTCGTCCTCTACTCGGGCGCCATCGCCGCAAAGTGGCGCGGTACTCCTCGCTGGTGGCGAGCCACCGCCGCCTACCTCCTTGTCGACCCGTCGTTCGTCGTGGGCGTCGACGGCTACGAGCGGCACAGCGATCGGGGCGCCGGCCACCGGCACTACCTCGGCGGCGCACTCCTGCTGTGGGTGGCGTGGCTGGCTGCGATCGGCATCGGCATAACGCTCGGTGCACAACTGCCGGCGGTACTCCGGCTGGAGCTGATCATCCCTCTCTACCTGGTGGGCGAGGTCGTCGGCAAGCTCGGCGACCGTGCGACCCGCCGGGCCGCCATCACCGCATCCGTCGTAGCGGCCGCCGCCCTGGCGGCGCCGATGCACCTCGGCGTGCTGCTGGCCATCATCGGCGGCCTCCTGGCCGCCCTCACCGTCAAGGGGAGGTCGTGATGACCGCCTGGTTCGTCATCCTGCTGGCCGGTCTCGGCAGCTACCTGTTCCGCATCAGCATGATCGTCCTGACCGATCGGATCGCGTTGCCCGCCAAGCTCGAGCAGGCGTCGGCCTTCGTGGCTCCGGCCGCGTTCGCCGCGCTGGCCGCCACCGGAATCGCGGCTGCTTCCGTACGGGCGAGCGATGTTGCGCACGCGATCCCGCTGCTTGCCGCCGTCGCGGTGGCCATCCTCGCAGTACACGTGACCGGCCGTTCGTACGTCGCCGTGCTCGCCGGCATGCCGACCCTATGGCTGCTCTCCCTGGCGGTGGGCACCTGATGTCGACCCCATGCGGCCCGCGAAGCCCGCCGACGACTCCCGACGACGACCAACCCAGCAATTCCATCTGAAGAACCGATCCATCTGAAGAACCGATCCAACCGAAGAACCGATCCATATGAAGAACCGATCCATATGAAGAACCAATCCATCCCTACCAGAAAGGTCCCGACCGACATGACCACCAAGACCGAGCGTATGCCGCTCAACGGCGTCGACACCCCAACGCTGTTCGCCACGCTGGACGCCGTCAAGGGCCAGCCCGAGATCGCCAAGTTCCAGTTCCGCGCCACCAACCGCTGGGTGAGCGGTACGCACAACCGCAGCACCATGCACAGCTACTACGGCGCGGGCCAGGAGATGGAGCACAAGCACCCGACCGTGATCGACGCCGACCACCCGCCAGTGCTCGTCGGCAACGACAACGGCCCCGCTCCGGTTGAGTACGTGCTCGGCGCGCTGGCCGCGTGCCTGACATCCGGCCTGGCCAACATCGCCGCCGCGCGTGGCATCGAGCTGACCGAGGTGGAGTCGACCGTCAAGGGCGACATCAACCTGCTCGGCATCTTCGGGATGTCCCACCTCGTGGGCGAAGAGGTCCGCAACGGCTACGAGCACATCGAGGTCGACTTCAAGATCAAGGGCAACGCACCCGAGGAGAAGCTGCGCGAGCTCGTCGAGCAGTCCCGCAGCCGCTCCGCGGTTTACGACGTCATCACCAACCCCGTGCCGGTGAAGCTCAACATCACGGCGGGCTGACCGACCCGCGCTACCGCGGCCGCCTGGTTCCGGCCGGGCGGCCGCGAGCGCACCGAGAAATGAGTGCAAGATGAAAGCGATCGACACCATCGTGATCGGGGCCGGGCACGCCGGTCT
>DATHUM010000291.1:0-7005 GCA_035462225.1 Jiangellaceae bacterium
AGCCGAACCCGGCCGACACGGCGGCGTCCGCTGCCAGGTCCAGGTCGGCGTCCGGCAGCACGATCATGTGATTCTTCGCCCCGCCCAAAGCTTGGACTCGCTTGCCGGCGGCCGTCCCGGTTTCGTAGACATAGCGGGCTATCGGCGTCGAGCCGACGAAAGACACCGAGGCGACGTCGGGGTGGGTCAGAAGTGCGTCCACGGCTTCCTTGTCTCCGTGTACGACGTTGAAGACGCCAGGCGGTAGCCCTGCCTCCGCCCATAACTTGGCCATGAACACCGCCGCCGACGGATCCTTTTCAGACGGCTTGAGCACGACCGCGTTGCCGCACGCGATCGCGATCGGGAAGAACCACATCGGCACCATGGCCGGGAAGTTGAACGGTGAGATGATCGCCGCAACGCCGACCGGCTGGCGGATCGAGTAGGAGTCCACGCGTGTCGAAACGTTCTCCGAGTACCCGCCCTTGAGCAGATGCGGAATACCGCAGGCGAACTCCACGACCTCGAGGCCGCGCTGGACTTCCCCCGCAGCGTCGGACAGCACCTTGCCGTGCTCGGCGGTGATGATTTCGGCGATCTCCTCCTTGTGCGCCGCTACGAGTTCGCGAAACCGGAAGAGCACCGCCGAGCGGGCGGACAACGACGTGGTGTGCCACGACTCGAAGGCCCGGCTCGCGGCCTCCACGGTCTCGTCGACGACCTGCGTCGTGGCGAAGTCGACGTGAGCGCGCACCGAACCCAGAGCCGGGTCGAAGACCTCGCCCGTGCGCTCAGCCGTCCCGCCGAACGGCTTTCCATCGATCCAGTGCGTCACCCGTGCCGGTTCAGTCATGGACTGAGTGTGCGTGCCGACGCGGCCGAAGGGCAACTTGCACACCGCCAGCGCGCCCCGGCGCCACCGGCACACCGAAGTCGCCTGCCGCCGCGATCCGTACGCAGTGAAGCGCGAGAGGATACCCAGATGAGATTCACGACCTACCGCTCTGCCGCTGCGCTGGCGACCGCCGTGGTCCTGGCCGGCTGCGGTGCCGGAAGCGACGCGGAGCCAGAAGCCGACCCCACCGGTACCGCGTCCGAGCCGACGCCCTCCGAGCCATCCACCCTGGCCATCGGATTCACCGCCGAACCGGCCAACCTGGACTTCACGACGACCGACGGTGCCGCCATACCCGAGGCGTTACTGGTAAACGTCTACGAAGGACTCGTCAAGATCGATCAGACCACCGGTAAGATCGTCCCGTTGCTCGCCGAATCGTGGGAGATCAATGACGACGGCCGGACGTACGACTTCATACTCCGCGAGGGCGTGACGTTCAGCAACGGCGAGGAATTCACCGCCGACGACGTGAAGTTCAGCATCGAACGAGTGCAGTCGGAGAACTGGACCATCTCCCTCAAATCCGGCATGGACGTCGTCGAGTCGGTCGAGGTTGTGTCACCGACGCACGCGCGGGTCGTGCTCGCCGAGCCCAGTAACAGTTGGCTGTTCCGGATGACGACCCGGATCGGCGCCATGTTCGACCCTAGCGGCGTCGACGACCTCGCCAACCGGCCGGTCGGGACCGGTCCATACGTGCTCGAGGAGTGGAACCGCGGCGACTCGTTGGTGTTGACGGCGAACGAGGACTACTGGGGCCAGCCGGCGGCGATCGAGACCGTAACCCTGCGCTACTTCGCTGACCCGTCCGCGGCCAACAACGCACTGCTGACCGGCGACATAGACGTGATCGGGACGGTGCAGGCGCCGGAGTCGCTCGACCAGTTCGCCGGCGACGATCAGCTTCAGATCATCGAGGGAACCACCAACGGCGAGGTGACGCTGTCGTTCAACAACGAGTCCGGTCCGATGAGCGACATCCGGGTCCGGCAGGCCGTCAAACACGCCATCGATCACGAGGCCCTGCTGGAGACTGCGTGGGCCGGGCGCGGTTTGCTGATCGGCAGCCACGTCCCACCGACCGATCCGTGGTACGCGGACCTCACCGGCCTGTACCCGTACGACCCCGACCGTGCTCGGGACCTGCTGGCCGAGGCGGGTCAGGAAGATCTGACGCTGCGGTTCCGGATCGCCAACCTGCCGTACGCCGTGGCGTCGGCGCAGGTGATCACGTCACAACTGGCCGAGGTCGGGATCACCGCCGAGATCGAGCCGCTGGAGTTTCCCGCCCGCTGGCTGGACGAGGTATTCACCAACGCCGACTACGACATGTCCATCGTGTCGCATGTCGAGCCGCGAGACATCGGCATCTTCGGCAACCCGGATTACTACTTCCGGTACGACAGCCAACAGGTGCGGGACCTGCTGGTCGAGGCCGACTCCGGCACTCCTGACGAACAGGTCGAGGCGATGAAGCGGGTCGCGCGGACGATCGCCGAGGACGCGGCGGCGGACTGGCTCTTCCTGCAACCGAACCTGATCGTGGCGGCGGCCGACGTGCAGGGCCTGCCTCAGAACCGGGTCAGTGAGTCATTCGACCTGACGACCATTTCCCGCTGACTCGCCGCTCTCGTGATCTTGAGACAATCCACAGCGTACGACGTTGTGGATTGCCTCCCGATCGCGGAGGCCGGGGAGGTGAGCTGAGCTGCTGCTCCAGTTGGCGAGGCGGACGCTTGTGTTCGGGCTGAGCCTGCTGCTGGCCTCGATCGTGGTCTTCGCATTCATGGCCGTCCTGCCCGGCGATCCGGCGCGGGTCGCGCTCGGCGTGCAGGCTACAGAGGGGGCGCTGGCGGCCACCCGGGCCGAGTTCGGCTTGGACCGGCCGCTGGTCGTCCAGTACGCGGACTGGGCCGGCGGGCTGGTGCAGGGTGATTTCGGCCGTTCTTACGTGACGCGGGCACAGATCGGTCCCCAGATCTTCGACCGGTTCCAGGTAACCGTGTGGCTCGTGCTGTCCGGCATGCTCGTCGCGCTCATCGTCGCCCTGCCGCTCGGCATCCTGTCCGCCGTCCGGCACCGCAAGTTCAGCGGCATGCTCCTTTCCGGTGCGGCACAGGTCGGGATGGCGGTGCCGAGCTTCCTGGCCGGCATCCTGCTCGTGACGGTCGTGGCGGTGCAGTTCGGCTGGCTCCCCTCCGGCGGGTGGGCGGTGCCGCAGGAAGACCCGGTGGAGTTCGTTCGCCGCCTGATCCTGCCGGCGCTCGCGCTCGGACTCGTCCAGGGCGCAGTGGTGACTCGCTACGTGAGATCGGCCGTGCTGGACGTGATGCGCGAGGACTACCTGCGCACCGCGCGCTCCAAGGGCCTTGGCCTGTACCGCGCGCTGGTCAAACACGGGCTGCGCAACGCCGCCATCCCGGTCGTGACGGTGCTGGCGCTGCAACTGGCGACGCTGCTGATCGGGGCCGTCGTGGTCGAGCGGGTCTTCGTCATCCCGGGCCTTGGCAGCCTGCTGCTCGCCGGTGTGGCGAACCGCGACCTGCTGCTCGTCCAGGGTGTCGTGATGGCCCTCGTCGTGGCGGTGCTACTCGTCAACTACCTGGTCGACGTCCTGTACACGGTTCTCGACCCGCGGCTGCGGAGGGCCGCATGAAGCCACCTCAGGTAACCGCTCGCGCCACCCTCCCGCTCGGTGAGGTGGGCCGCCCACCAGGGCTGTCGACGTACCCACATGGCCGCATGCATGGAGGCACGTCGGGCCGCCTGCCGAACGTGATCGAACGGAGGCAGGGATGAGTGAGCGGATGGACGCCCTGGGCGGCCTCGCCCCGCCCGAGCCGGCGGCCGCCGTAGCGCACCGCCGTGATCTGCGGCTGAACCCGAGCCTTGTCATCGGCGGGATCCTGGTCACACTGGTGATCGGGGCGGCGCTACTGTCGTTCGTCTGGACGCCGTACGATCCCGTGCGGATCGACGCGGCGAACCGCCTGGCCGGCTACAGCGGCGACCATCTGCTCGGCACCGATAAGTTCGGCCGCGACGTGTTCAGCCAGATGCTCGTCGGCGCGCGTACCACCATGTTCGTCGGGATCGTGGCGGTCGGCATCGCGGCGGTGATCGGCGTCCCGGTCGGCATCTTCGCCGGCATGGGCGCCCGGTGGGCCAGCGAGATCGTGATGCGGCTGAACGACCTGCTGCTGGCCTTCCCGGCATTGCTTATGGCCATCATGTTCGCGGCCGTCTACGGTCCGAGCACGCTGACCGCGATGGTCGCCATCGGTATCGCCACCGTGCCCGCCTTCGCCCGGCTGGCCCGCAGCGGAACCCTGCAGGTGATGAGCAGCGAGTACATCCTGGCGGCCAGGGCCGCGGGCCGCCGGCGGATCGCCATCGGTGTCCGGCATGCGTTTCCGAACATCGCCGGGCTGGTCATCGTGCAGAGCTCGGTCGCGTTCGCGATAGCGATCCTCGCCGAGGCGGCGCTGTCGTTCCTCGGATTCGGTACCCGGCCGCCCACGCCGTCATGGGGGCGCATGCTGCAGGAGTCGCAAGAGCTGCTGCACTCGGCTCCCCGGCTGGCTCTCTGGCCGGGTGTCGCCATCGCCGTCGCGGTGCTCGGCTTCAACCTGCTCGGCGACGGGCTGCGGGATCGTTTCGATCCCAGGCTGGAGGTGCGCCGGTGAGCAAACCGAGCGCGGCCGGAGTGAGCGACCTGGCCCCTGCGGGCGGTGACGCGCTGAACGTCCGCGGCCTGCAGGTCACGACGGGACGGCTCAGGCTCGTCTCCGACCTGTCCTTCTCGCTGGCGCCGGGAGAGCGGGTCGGTCTCATCGGCGAGTCCGGCTCGGGCAAGTCACTGACCGCGCTCGCCCTCATGGGCCTGCTGCCCGAAGGCCTGCATGCCGACGGGTCGGTGCGGCTCGCAGGGGCCGGCTTCAATCTGATCGGCGCCAGCGAGCGGCAGCTCTCGCGGGTGCGCGGCGAGCAGCTGGCCATGGTGTTCCAGGAACCCATGAACGCACTCAACCCCGTCATGCAGGTGGGCGACCAGGTCGCCGAGGTCACCCTGCTGCACGGCCACCAACGCGACCGCCGGTCGGCGTCGCGGGCGGCCGTCGAGATGCTGGCGAGGGTGCGACTACCCGACCCGGAGATGACCGCCCGGGCCTACCCGCACCAGCTGTCCGGTGGCCAGCGGCAGCGGGTGGTGCTCGCGATCGCGCTGGCCAACGACCCGGCGGTGCTGCTGTGCGACGAACCAACCACCGCACTTGACGTCACCGTGCAGGCTCACATGCTCGACCTGATCCTGTCCGGGGTGACCGAGCGCAGGACCGCGCTGCTCTTCATCACGCACGACCTGGCGGTGGTCGCAACCGTGTGCGAGCGAGTGCTGGTGATGTACGGCGGCCGGATCATCGAGGCCGGCTCGGTCCACGACGTGTTCACGCGGCCGCGCCATCCGTACACCCGAGGGCTGCTGAACTCCTCGGATCTGGAGGCTTCTGACGAAACCGGCCGGCTGCGGACCATCCCGGGTACGGTGCCGGCCGCGGGCCGGTTCCCGAGCGGATGTGTGTTCCGCAACAGGTGTGGGCGGGCCACCCAGCAGTGCGTGCAACTGCCGCGGTGGGAGAGTGCAGAGGCCGAGCGTGGTGTCGCAACTCGCCCCGACGACCGGGAGGGTGCGACAGCGCGGGGGTATGCCTGCTGGCACCCGCTCGAGGAGCCGCGCGATGACTGAGCCCATCCTGCGCGTACGCGACGTCTACCGCACGTACCGTCGTCCCCGCACGTCGTTGCGAAAGCCGCCGACCGAGGTTCACGCCGTCCGTGGCGTCTCGTTCGACATCCACCAGGGCCAGCGCTTCGGCCTGGTGGGGGAATCCGGTTCGGGCAAGTCCACGCTGATCCGGATGCTGGCGGCCCTCGACCATCCGACGTCGGGCACCATCGAGTTCGATGGGCGACTCATCTCCCGCCGGCCGGAACGGCGGCTGGGGTTCCTGCGCCGCCGGCTCCAGGTCGTGTTCCAGGATCCGATGGGTTCGCTCGATCCGCGCATGCGGGTCCGCGACATCGTCGCCGAGCCGCTCGTCGCGCAGCGCCAGCCGAGATCTGCCGAGCGCATCGCCGAACTGCTTGCTGCGGTCGGCCTCCCTCCGGACGCTGGTGATCGTTACCCCCACCAGTTCTCCGGCGGCCAGCGCCAGCGGATCTCGATCGCTCGCGCGCTGTCCATTCGGCCCGCCGTCCTGGTCGCCGACGAGCCCGTCAGCGCGCTGGACGTCTCGGTCCGCGCGCAGATCCTCAACCTGCTGACCGAGCTTGTCGAGGCGTACGCATTGACGCTGGTGTTCGTGTCGCACGATCTGGCGGTCGTCCGGCACGTCTGCGACACCATCGCGGTGATGCATCACGGCCGGCTCGTCGAGCTCGGCCCGACCGAGCAGGTCTATGACCGCCCCGAGCACCCGTACACCCGCCGTCTCGTCGCGGCCGTGCCGACCCTGCGGCGGGCGCTCGCCGGTGTCGGCGCGGTCGAGCTGGCGAGCGCCGTGGTGGCCGCCGGCGCCGATCCCACCGACACTGAGGAGGACGAACTGCGGTGACGCCGTTTCCCGTCGACGAGGCCGGCTTGATCCAGTTCACCCGCGACCTGGTTCGAATCCGCAGTGTGCACGAGCCCGGCGTTGGTGGTGAAGCCGAGGCCGCGGCACTTGTCGCGGCCAGGATGCGCGAGTTCGGTTGGCGGCCCGAGATCACCGAGGTCGCGGCGGGAAGGCCGAACGTGATCGCGGTGATCGACGGCGGCGGGGCGCCTGGCCCGACCCTCGCCTTCGAGGGTCACACCGACGTCGTGACCGAAGGCGATCTGGGCAGCTGGACCGTGGATCCGTACGGCGCAGAACTTCGCGACGGGCGCATCTACGGGCGCGGCTCGGCGGACATGAAGTCCGGTGTAGCCGCGATGATCTACGCCGTTCGCGCGCTCCAGCAGGCCGGGCCGTTCCCAGGACGGGTGAAGCTCTGCGTGCTGGCCGACGAGGAAGGGCTGATGCTCGGCGCGAAGCATTTCTCAACGTCCGAAGCGGCTCGAGACGTCGACGGCGCGATCATCT
>DATHUM010000292.1:0-4607 GCA_035462225.1 Jiangellaceae bacterium
CGGGGGATGCGAAGTGCAGCACCAGGTCGATGTCGCCGGGTACATGAATGAAGTCAGTCAGATCGCAGCGCAGCAGGCGGAACCCCGGTCGGTCCATGAGGTGCGCGACATTGGCCGGCGTCCCAGTGAGAAAGTTGTCGAGACACACGACCTGGCTGCCCCGGGACATGAGGGCCTCGCACAGATGGCTGCCGAGGAACCCGGCGCCTCCGGTGACGACGGCTCGCTCGAATCTCCACTCCATGGCCGCTGGGTACCCAGGCGCCGCGCCGGCAAACGATGACCCGCTGGGCTCCGCCGGGACGCGTCGCTACAGCCCCGCGCAGCGGGTAACTCGTCGCTGATGGTCGCGGCCGCGACGGCTGGACGGCCATGCGGGGGATCGAGCGGGTCGGGTTCGGCATGCCAATGGTGAATGGCGGCTGAGCGATGTGCCGAACCCGATCCGCTCGGTCAATGTGTCATCACTTGTTCGGCGGCGCGGCGCTGATGTCGGCGAGCGCCGACTGCGGGTCCTCGGTAACCGCCAGGTCGCCGATGGTCAACACGCCCTGCGGCTGGCCGTCCGCCGCTATCACGGGCAGGCGGCGAATGGCATACTCGCGCATCAACTCGACCGCCTCTGACACGGGTTGATCGGGAAGAGCACTGACCAGGTCCTCACTGCAGACCTCGGAAACCGTGGTGGATTCAGGTTCACGGTGAGCGGCGAGCACTCGCACGGCCAGATCCCGGTCGGTAACGATGCCCCTGACGCGGTTATCCTCCACGACAAGGACGTCGCCCACGTCGTACTCGCGCATCAGCTCAGCGGCCTCGGTAACGGGGGCACCGGGACTCACGCCGATCACCTCAGGTGTCATGACGTCGGCCACGGACTGCGGTGTCGTTGTCATTGCTCCTCCTCGTGGGATCGCGAAGTTGCGGGTCGTCGTCAGCGGGGCATCGGGCTCTTCGCGGCGCCGTTGCCGCGTATCCCGCTTCATCGCCAGCTACCCGCTCGGGGCCGCAGTTCACCCAACGGTTGTGGATTTCTCAGAATGCGACGTTGACCGAGCCGCCCCGCGCCTGAGCACACGTCACGGCGATTCCGCCCCGTCCGCGGGGGTAAGGCGAGGGCATGGCCGACCACGTCACCATCGTCGTCGCGACCCGCAACCGGCGCGACGAACTGCTTCGCACCCTCGGGCGGCACGAAGCGCCTGTGATCGTCGTCGACAACGGCTCCATGGACGGTACCCAGCAGGCGGTCGGCTCACTGCCGAACGTCGAACTGGTGGAGTCGGACGACAACCACGGCGCCTACGCGCGGACCGTCGGTGCGCTGCGGGCGGCCACCCCGTACGTCGCGTTCGCCGACGACGACTCGTGGTGGGCGCCGGGTGCGCTGGAGCGCGCCACGAGGATCATGCGGGATCATCCTCGCCTTGCAGTGCTTGCCGCTCAGGTGCGGGTGATGCCGCGTGACGAGCCGGATCCGCTGTGCCGGCTGATGGCGGACTCTCCTGTCGGGCGTGCGCATGACCTTCCCGGTCCCTCTGTTCTCGGCTTCATGGCGTGCGGGTCCGTCGTGCACCGAGGGGCGTTCCTCTCGGTCGGCGGCTTCGACGACATCGTGCGGTTCCCAGGGGAGGAGGAGCGGGTCGCTCTCGACTTGGCGGCCGCCGGGCTTGGTCTGGCCTATGTGGACGATGTCGTCGCGTACCACCGTCCGTCGCCGAGCCGCCACTCGGCCGTCGCACGCGAGGCGGCGGTGGCGAGAAGCCGCCTGCTCACCGCATTGCTGCGGCGCCCGTGGCCGGTAGTCGGCCGCGAACTCGTCACGACCCTGCGGTCCGGCCGGGCGGGTCGAGCCGGTGCCGTCGCGGCCGTCCCGCAGATGTGGCCCGCGTTGCGCCACCGCTCGGTCGTCCCGTCCGCTGTCGAGTCACAGCTGCATCTGCTCGCCCGCACTGAGTACCCCTGACGTCCGGCAGCTGTGAGGCGTTTCCGGTCGCCAGGGCCTGGGTATCGACGAGGCATGGATCAGATCCGGGTGCGCAGCTCGACGATCGAAGATGGTGAACGCATCCCTGACCGGCACAGCCATGACGGACCCAACGTCTCACCGGCGATCGAGTGGATCGGTATTCCAAAGGACGCGATAGAGGTCGCCGTGATGTGCGTGGACCCGGACGCTCCGGGCGGCACGTTCCTGCATTGGTTGCTTACAGGGCTCGATCCGCACACTGGCGGAGTGCCCGAGGGTCGCATACCCGACGGAGCCCGCGCCTGGCCCAACGACTTCGGGGAGGAGGGTTGGGGTGGTCCAGCGCCGCCACCTGGGCATGGACCGCATCGTTACCGGTTCGAGGTCTTCGCGCTGGCCCAGCCGATCGAGCTGCCGGACCGTCCGACGGCTCAGGATGTGCACCGTGCTACGGAGGGCATCACCCTCGCGGAAGGCATCCTGGTCGGCATCTACGAACGATAGGCTCGATGGCACAGGTGACGTCCAACGCCCGCTCACGCCCGGTGCAAGTTGGGCGGAGGTCCACCTCGCGCCAGTCGTTCGAATTCCTCAGGCCTGACGGTCGTGGAGATAGGCCCGCAGATCGCGGCGGTCCGGCTGGTCGCCAAGCCAGCTGCTCACACCGTCCGGGTCGCGTGCGGTCAATTCGTCGAGGATCGCCTGCCTAAGGTCTGCGTACGAGCACAGGGTGGACGGCAAGTAGGTTTGCTTCATCTCCTGCCCGGTCTGCAGCCAGAGTGTGCACAGCTGCTCGCTCGACGCGGAACGGATTTCCGCGCGGGCACTGGCGGGCGACTTGGCCGCGAGCGTCCTTGCATCAGGATGGGTCGAAGTACTTGACGCTGTTCGCGTGAACAATGCGACCGTCGCCCAGGCGAAGCCGACGGTGATGACCAGGAACCAGCCGAGACCGAGCGCGACAGCGACCAGTCCGATGACGAGCATTGTGATCCAGGCCCACGGTTTGATACGCCGGGTCCGGCCGCGTGCGTGCATAGGTTGCCCTGCCAATCGATCGCGACAAGTTAGCCGAGGGCCGCGAACACTGGCCAAGATCACAAGCGTCCGGACGTCGATCGCCGTGTCTTGTTGCGCCGTTGACCCTGCTCTGGCTGGCATATACCCCGCGATCGGCGGCTCATGCCTGCGGGTGGTTCGGCCCGAGTAGTCGACCGGCACGAATCGTTCAGGGGGTCGGCTCGGGATCCGGCCTTGGTTCCGGCTCGGGCAAGGGACCAGGCTTTGGCCCGGTGGGACTCGGTTCGGGGGTTGGCGCCGGTGGGACCGGGCGTTCCGGGGCGGGCCCCGGCGGTGTGGGATCAGGCATTGGCGGGGTCGGCGGGCTCGGCCCGGGTGGTACGTGACTGGCCAACATGATCAACTGCACTACCTTCCGTGTTCTGCGCCGACCACTACTTGCGGCCGTGCGCGGAGATCAGGACAGCGGCCCTCTCGCCCTGCCGCCTAGCGTGGCGAGCCCGACGATCCAGCCCACGAACAGCCCGTAGCCGGCACCGGCGCCCGCTGCCTGGAGGGCGCCGAGCAGTGACGGGTCGCTCCGGACCAAGGCAGCCAGCAGGCCGGCCGCGGCACCGGCGAAGATGTACGCGGCCCAGCCCGCCAGCAGCTGGCTGACGGTTCCCCGGACCCGGGCCAGCTGCGAACCCGGCAACATGGCCAGGAAGATGCCGGCGAAGACAACGACAAGCAAGGCTCGCAGAATGGCCGCGAAGTTGTCGCGCAATGTCGCGTCCGCGTCGATCTGCCAGGACGGCCAGGCGAGAAGGTGAAGGAACCACCCGCTGGCCGTATCGGGGTCCACGTTGTCCCGGACCCAGTCGACATACCACGGGCTGCCGAAGACAGCCACGAGGATCACTGCCGCGACGATTCCTGCTCCGGTCGCGGTGCGGTACCGTGTGGCAACCACCATGCACGGTACTTTCCCGGCATTCGGCACCCGAAAACCAAAGATCGCTCGCCGATCCCCATTCGCCCTGGAGATTAGACCGACCAGGTCGCGAACCTCTGGCCGGTGAACTCGCGCAGGCGGGCAACGTCGTCGGCGAACTCCCGGCCGAGCCGGTCCCGAAGTTGTCGCGGCAGGACGACGTCGCCTCCCCGGGCGACGTTCCAGCGCCGCGCCGGCGGGGCGGCCGGAACCGGCGGCTTCACTTCGAGGAACCGGTACACCAGATTCAGGCTGTGGTCGGGATCGCGGAGAAGATCCTCTTGCGAGACGACCAGGATCTGCTCGCGGGCGAATGTTCGCAGGAACGGTGTGAGGCGGTCGAAGTAGCGACCCCTGGCGATGTACTGGCTGCGCGGGTCCAGGAGTGCGTCGACGACATTCCGCGGTTCGGTGCCGTCGGCACGATGGTGGCGGTACTGCGAAACCGCCCGCTCGATGGGGTCGCGAACGAGGTACACCAGACGCACGTGTGGCACGACGGCCGCCATTCGCTCCGCGACTTCAGGATGGTCTGGCGAGGTGTATCCGGGTGAGGACTCGCCGCGAACCGCAGCGTCGGCGTCGAACTGGCCTGCATACCATTCCAGTCCCCGGTGCCATGTGGACGCCGCGTTCTCGCCCGGA
>DATHUM010000293.1:0-11321 GCA_035462225.1 Jiangellaceae bacterium
GTTCAAGGGGATCATGGCGGCGAAGAAGAAGCCGGTCGAGGCCTGGTCGCTGGCCGATCTGGAGCTAGAACCGGCATCGGTGGGGCTGGCCGCGGCGTGGTCGGTGGTGGACGAGGTGACCAAGCGGCCGCCGCGTACCCAGGGTGAGATCGTCACGGACGAGGGCGACGGCGGGCGGAAGCTGGCCGAGTTCCTCGCCGCGCAGAAGTTCATTTAGGGAGTCAGCGATGGCAGAGATTCTGGTTCTGGTCGACCACGTCGATGGCGCGGTCCGCAAGACCACGACAGAGCTGTTGACGATCGCGCGCCGGGCCGGCGATCCGGCCGCGGTTTTCCTGGGTGCGGGCTACGACGCGGCGAAGCAGACTCTTGCCGAGTACGGCGCGAGCAAGGTGTACGTCGCCGACGCGCCGGAGTTCGCCGACTATCTGGTGGCACCTAAGGCCGAGGCGCTGGCGCAGATAGCGCAGACAGCGTCGCCGGCGGCGGTGCTGATCAGCTCCAGCCCGGAGGGCACCGAGATCGCCGCCCGGCTGGCGGTCAAGCTCGAATCGGGCATCATCACCGACGCTGTCGATGTGGCCGCTGACTTGACGACCACCCAGTCGGTGTTCGCCGGCGGGTACACCGTGACCGCACGGGTGACCCACGGCACGCCGATCATCACGGTGAAGCCGAACGCCGCGACTCCCGAGCCCACCCCGGCGAACCCGAGCGAGGAGAAGGCGGCCGTCACGATCTCCGACGGCGCCAAGAGCGCGAAGATCGTCGACCGGCAGCCGCGCGCGGCCACCGGCCGGCCGGAGTTGGCCGAGGCCGCGATAGTGGTCTCCGGCGGTCGCGGCACCGCCGGCGACTTCGGGCCGGTCGAAGCATTGGCCGACGCACTCGGCGGGGCGGTGGGCGCGTCCCGGGCGGCCGTGGACTCCGGCTGGTACCCGCATGCTTACCAGGTCGGCCAGACCGGCCAGACCGTCTCACCGCAGCTTTACCTTGCGGCCGGCATCTCCGGCGCTATCCAGCACCGCGCGGGCATGCAGACGTCCAAGACGATAGTCGTGGTCAACAAGGACCCCGAAGCGCCGATATTCGCGATGGCCGATTTCGGCGTCGTCGGCGACCTGCACACTGTGCTGCCGCAGGCCACCGAGGAGATCCTCAAGCGCAAAGGCTGAGCAACCGATCGGGCCGGTTACCCTGGAAGGCGGTATGTCTTCGGGCCGTGTCTACCTGGACCACGCCGCAACGACGCCCGTCCTATCCGAGGTGATCGACGTCGTCGCGGCGCGCATGCGCGCGCTCGGCAACCCGTCGTCGCTGCATGGTTCCGGCCGGGCCGCCCGCAAGGCGGTCGAGGAGGCCCGCGAGACGGTGGCCGAAGCGGTCGGTGCCGCACCCGGCGAGGTCGTGTTCACGTCCGGCGGCACCGAGGCGGACAACCTGGCTGTCAAGGGGCTCTACTGGGCCCGGCGAGCCGCCGACCCGCGGCGCAGGCGCGTCCTGGTATCCGCGGTCGAGCACCACGCCGTCACCGACACGGCCGAGTGGCTCGGCAAGTCCGAGGGCGCGCAGGTCGAGTGGCTACCGGTCGACCGGGAGGGGCGGCTCGTGGTCGACGAACTGCGATCGGCACTGGCCGGCGACCCGGATTCGGTCGCGCTCGTCAGCGTGATGTGGGCGAACAACGAAGTGGGCACGCTCCAACCGATCGCCGAAGTCGTCGCGGCGGCCGACCGGTACGGCGTCCCGGTGCACTCGGACGCCGTCCAGGCAGTCGGTTCGGTTCCCGTCGACTTCTCCGCCAGCCGGCTGACCGCCATGACCGTCTCTGGTCACAAGCTCGGTGGGCCGGTGGGCTCGGGTGCGTTGCTCGTGCGGCGGGACGCCGATCTGGTGCCGGTCCAGCACGGTGGCGGCCAGGAACGCGAGATCCGCTCCGGCACGCTTGACGCCCCGTCGATCGCCGGCTTCGCGACCGCGGTGGAGGCGGCCGTGGCGAGCCGGGCGGTGCGGGCGTCACGGATCGGTGAGCTGCGCGAGGCGCTGATCGGAGGCGTGCTCGAGGCTGTCCCGGACGCTGTGGTCAACGGCCCGGCCGATCCGCGCCGGCGGCTTCCCGGCATCGCCCACGTATCCTTCCCCGGCTGTGAGGGCGACGCGATGATGATGCTGCTCGACGGCCAGGGCATCGATTGTTCGACCGGTGCCGCCTGCGCCGCCGGAGTGCCCGAGCCGTCGCACGTGCTGCTGGCCATGGATGCCGACCCGTTGCTGGCCCGCAGCTCACTGCGGTTCTCCCTCGGGCATTCCTCGACGCGCGCGGACGTTGACAGCCTGGTGGCCGCCATCGGTCCGGTCGTGGAGCGGGCCCGGGCGGCGGGATACCTGAACGTGAAGGGTTCGTAAGTTGCGAGTACTAGCCGCCATGTCCGGCGGAGTCGACTCGGCCGTTGCGGCGGCCCGCTGCGTCGACGCCGGCCACGACGTCACGGGCGTCCACCTGGCACTGTCGTCCAACCCGCAGTCGTTCCGCAGTGGGGCCCGGGGGTGCTGCACCCTCGAAGACTCGAGGGACGCCCGGCGCGCGGCCGACGTGCTCGGCATCCCGTTCTACGTGTGGGACCTGGCCGAGCGGTTCCGGGCGGATGTCGTGGACGACTTCGTCTCCGAGTACGCAGCAGGGCGCACGCCCAACCCGTGCCTGCGGTGCAACGAGAAGATCAAGTTTGCCGCCGTGCTGGACCGGGCGAGGGCGCTAGGCTTCGACGCCGTCTGCACCGGCCACTACGCCCGGATCGTCGATCGGCAGGACGGGCGCGAGCTGCACCGCGCGGTCGACCCGGCCAAAGATCAGTCGTACGTTCTCGGCGTGCTGACGGCCGAGCAGCTCGCCGGTGCGATGTTCCCGCTGGGCGGCTCGTTGAAGTCAGACGTGCGGACCGAGGCCGCGGAGCGCGGGCTGGCCGTCGCCGCCAAGCCGGACAGCCACGACATCTGCTTCATCGCGGACGGCGACACGGGTGGCTTTCTGCGCGACCGGCTCGGCGCGGCGCCGGGCGACATCGTCGACGAGAACGGCGCCGTCGTGGGCGCGCACGACGGGGCGTACGCGTACACGGTGGGCCAGCGGCGCGGGCTGCGGATCGGCCGGCCGGCAGCGGACGGTAAGCCGCGATACGTCCTGGACATCTCACCGGTGGACAACCGGGTGACCGTCGGCCCCGCTGAAGCGCTCGACGTCAACGAGGTGCAGGGAACACACGTCCGCTGGTCCGGGCCGGTTCCCGAAGGCGTGATCGAGTGTGAGGCCCAGTACCGCGCCCACGGCACGCCGGTGCCGGCGGCCGCCCGACGGGACGGCGCGTCCTTGGCCGTCCGGTTTGCTGACGCCCAGCGCGGCGTGGCGCCCGGCCAGTCGATCGTGCTGTACGACGGCACCCGCGTCATCGGCTCGGCCACCATCGATCGCACGTCCTAGCCCTCAGGCGCGGCGGGTGATGACCACCCAGGCCGTGCGGGCGAGGATCTGCAGGTCGAGCACTGGTGACCAGTTGGCGAGGTAGTGCAGGTCGTGTCCGAGCTTGTACTCAGGATCGGTGTGGTAATGGCCGTACACCTGTGCCAGCCCGGTGATGCCCAGGGGAACCTGGTGACGACGCCCGTATCCGGGAATCTGCTGCTCATAGGCGAGCAGTTCCTCGGGACGCTCCGGGCGCGGACCCACGATCGACATCTCGCCGCGAACGACGTTCCAAAGCTGCGGCAGTTCGTCCAGGCGCGTCTGGCGGATCCAGCCCATGCCACGAACGACGCGGGGGTCGTTGACCGCGGCCTGGACCGGGTCGCCCTCGGCTTCGGCGCCGAGCCGCATGGAGCGGAACTTCAGCATCCGGAACGGCTTTCCCTCACGGCCGGCGCGCATTTGGACGAACAGCAGCGGGCGTCCTACGACCAGGGCGACGTAGGCGGTGGTGAATGCCAGGACGGGCAACGTCAGCGGCGCGGTCAGCGCAAGAATCGCCAAGTCCATCCACCGCTTTATCCGGGCCTGGGACGGCCGGAGCACGTGACTCGACAGCGCGACGTACGGGATGCCTCCGATCTCGCCGATGCTCCGCAGCCCGAGCAGGGAATCGTGTGCGCTGACGACCTGCAGGGCGGCCACGCCCGCCTGTTCGAGCCGGGCCAGCGGCCCCGCGTACAGGTGCTCGAGGTGCCGCCCGTCGAGCAGCAGGACATCGGTGGCGTCGAGCGCCTCGACGTACTTTTCGAGCCCATCGACCGTGGGACACGACCCGGCGACGAACACCGGAGCCTCGGCGTCCCGGAGGTGCCGGGTCGCCAAGTCGACGGCTCGGTCGTCGCCCACCAACCGGACCCGGGGCGGGCCCTCGTAACCCGTGCGGAGCCACCGGGAGAGACGCCGGTTGGCCGCCAGCCCCAGCGGTGCGACCAGCGCGTACGCCAGCAGGATGCTTCGCGGGATCAGGAACTCGCCGAGCAACCAGCTCACCAGGCCGGCGATCAGCGAGCTGAGCCAGACCAGCATCACGATCTTGGGCAAGCCGGATCGGCTGCCCAGCCGCGGATCACGGTCGTACAGGCCGCCGACATAGAACACGGCGAGATGGAGCGTCGTGATGATCGCGTACGACCACCAGTAGCGCGGCAGGTGCGCCCATGCATTGAAATCCACGCGGACGAGGCTCAGCAGGCCGGTGACGGCGATCAGCGTCAGGTAGATGACCGCGACGTCGGCCAGGTGCAGCAGCCGGATCCCACGGTCATTCAGCGCCCGGATGAGGCGGATGCGCCGCGTAGTCCACCGGTCCGCTGAAGTCACGGTGGCATGGTATTCGCCCCCGCCGCGACACAGCGGGGTGACGTCATGACGTTACGAAGTCGACGACCTTGGACACCACGCCAGGGTCGCGCAAGATGCGCTGATGCCCGAGCCCGTCCGTGGTCACCAGGTGCGCACTCGGCCAGGCGTCGGCGATCTGCTCGCCCTCGTTGTACGACACCTGCTTGTCCCGTCGATCGTGGATGATCACGGTGGGTGGCATCGAGTCGACTTCGAGCACGTCGAAGTCCTCGATCGGCCGGTCCACGACCTCCTCCAGCCGGCGAAGCATGGCCCGATGAGTGCGATGGGCGAAACCGAACAGTTCGGCCATCATCCGGATGTGGGGAACTGGACCGAGCGTCGGTGCGATCAGCGCCACGCGGCGGGGCGCCGGCAGTCCGTCGTTGACGGCCCACGCGGTCACGGCGGCGCCCAGGGAATGGGCTACGACAGCGACCGGCGGTCCGTAGGTCCCGACGACCGCCTGCATTGCATCCAGCAGTTCCTGGCCGGTCGACCGGCGTGCGCCATGCCTACCGGGTCCGGACTCGCCATGGCTCGGGGCGTCGTAGGCGACGACCTGGTGACCATGAGCGGCCAGTGGCTCGACGAAGGCGCCGAGCTGCCCGCGCCAGCCGCCCCAGCCATGCACGAGGTAGATCGCAGGCCCTTCGCCCCACGCTTCGACGGCCACCTCTCGACCGTCCGGGAGCGCGACGGTCGATACGGTGCTCGGTGGCGCGGTCAGGCCGGGGATCGGCCTGTCATCGCGACGGCTGCCGTTCGATTGCGGCAGGGTGCACCAGATCCGGAACGCCAGCCGTCCGCCGGCAGCGGGCGCCAGGCGATCGAGTACCGCGAACGAGCTCCGCAGCGCCAAGAACTGAGCGGTAGCGCGTTGTGTACGAACGGTCGTGCTTTTTTGTGTAGAGACTGCTGCGGTGGCGGTCATGAAGGATCTCCTCAGACGGTGTCGGACGTAGGTCGGGCAGCGTCGAGGAGGTTCTCGAACGACTGCCTGGCGTGTGCCTCGGCCGCCGGATCACCGAGCAGCCGGTACGAGTGGTAGAAGCCGAGCATGACACCATGCAGGGCGGACGCGAACTCTGCCGGATCGGCGTCGTCGCGGAAGTGGCCTTCGGTGATGCCCGTGCGGAAGACGTGAGCGATTGTTTCGTGCAGGTCGGTGTGGTCGCGAACGAGCTGGTCGCGGACCGCGCCGGGCCGGTCGTCGTACTCTGCCGCTGCCTTGACGAACAGGCAGCCTCCCGGCATGCGGGTGCGCCCACACGTCACCCAGTGGTCGAACAGTGCCCGCACTCGCGGCTCGCCGCGCGGCGCGGTGAGCGCGGGCCGGATGACCGCGTCGATGAACTCTTCGCGCGCCTGGGCCAGGACTTGTAGCTGCAACGACTCCTTCGACTTGGCGTGTGCGAACAACCCGCTCTTCGACATGCCGGTGGCCGCGGCCAACTCGCCGATGGTGAGCCCGGACAGGCCGACCCGCGCCGCGGTCTCCACGCCGCGGTGCAGGATGGCTTGCCGAGTTGCGTCGCCCTTGCTCACAGAGCGCAGAATAGTACGACCGTTCGTTCCTTGTCTAGTCGCGGCTTCCGCTAGTCGTCCCTCGCGTAAGGTCAGAGTCCGTGACCTACCCCTGGAGCATCGGTGTGGCAACGGGTGTCGGATCGTTGCCCTACGTCGATCCGGACGAGGCGGCGCGTATCGTCATCGGCGAGCTGCCTGATCTTCCTTATCTTCCGGAGTTGCCGCTGCGGGGGGCGGGCGCCGACATGATCGGCCGGACGGCGTCGCTGTTGGTGGATCTGCATGTCGACCTCCAGCCGGCGGGGTGGCGGCTGACCGACCGGCCCGGTGCGGACGAGCGCGGTGCCCACGCGCTGCTGCGAGCAGATCTCGACGCCTTGGAGATTGCGGCGCTCGGCTACTCCGGCCAGTTGAAGCTTCAGGTGACCGGACCGCTGACGCTCGCCGCCTCGATCGAACGTCCCCGCGGCGACCGGGCCCTGGCCGACTACGGGGCGCGGCGTGACCTGGCGCAGTCCCTGGCCGAAGGCGTCCGCGAGCACGTGGCCGACGTGGCCAAGCGGGTGCCGGGAGCGCAGGTGGTCGTCCAGTTCGACGAGCCGTCGCTGCCGGCGGTGCTGGCCGGGGCGATCCCGACCTCGAGCGGCTTCGGCCGGCACCGGGCCGTGGACCCCGCTGAGGGTGAGCAGTTGCTGGCCGAGGTGGTGCGCGCGGCGGGAGAGTGGGCCGTGCTGCACTGCTGCGCGTCCGATGTTCCGGTGCGGCTCGTGCAGCGGGCGGGTGCGCGGGCGGTGTCGCTGGACGTCGGATTGTTGACCGGGAACGTTCTCGACGAGCTCGCCGAGGCGGTGAACGACGGGCTGGCCGTGTGGCCCGGCATCGTCCCGTCGCGGCGCCCCGACCGCGTCCCGTCAGACCGGGAACTGATCGAGCGGCTGGAGCGGCTGTTCGCCAGGCTGGACGCCGATCCCGCCCACCCGGGCGCTGGGACGGTGGTGACGCCGGCGTGTGGACTTGCAGGCGCGGACATCGGCTGGGCTCGGGAGGTGCACCGGCTGGTGCGTGATGTCGCGCGAGGGTTCGCCGAGCATGTCGGCGAGGTTCGGTAGCGTCTGACGATGTGACGACGCACGAAACCGAGCCCGCAGGGGCGGCCGAGATTCCAGCCAAGGCCCGCGAGAAGCACGCCGAGCTGGCCGAGCAGGTTGAAGAACACCGGTACCGCTACTTCGTGCTGGACCGTCCGGTCATCGCCGACGCACAGTTCGACGCTCTGGTGCGCAAGCTCGAGTCCCTGGAGGAGCAGTACCCGGCCCTGCGCACGCCCGATTCGCCGACTCAGAAGGTCGCTAGCACGTACTCCACGGACTTCGCGGCGGTCGAGCACCCGACCCGGATGGAGAGCCTCGACAACGCGTTCACCGAAGAAGAGCTGGTCGCGTGGGCACAGCGGGTCGAGCGCGAGGTGGGCACCGGCGCGGAGTACCTGTGCGAGCTCAAGGTCGACGGCCTCGCGGTCAACCTCGTCTACGAGCGCGGTCGTCTGGTCCGGGGCGCTACCCGTGGCGATGGGCGCACGGGTGAGGACGTCACGCCCAACATCAAGTCGATCGAGGGGATCCCGCACCGGCTGACCGGCGACGACGTGCCCCCGTTGCTCGAGGTCCGCGGCGAGGTCTACTTCCCGGTCGAGGACTTCGAGGCGCTGAACGCATCGCTGGTCGAGGCGGGCAAGGCGCCGTTCGCCAACCCGCGCAACACCGCGGCGGGATCGCTGCGGCAGAAGGACCCTCGGGTCACGGCCAGCCGCCGGCTCCGCATGGTCTGCCACGGCATCGGCAAGCGCGACGGGTACGAGCTGGCCCGGCAATCCGAGGCGTACGACGCGCTCCGCGGTTGGGGGCTCCCGGTGAGCGACCGGGTGCGGGTGGTCAAGACGCTCGCGGAGGTGCAGGAGTACACCGCCTACTACGGCGAGCACCGACACTCCGTCGAGCACGAGATCGACGGCGTCGTGGTCAAGGTCGACCAGATCGACCTGCAGCGCCAGCTGGGGTCGACCTCGCGGGCGCCTCGGTGGGCCATCGCGTTCAAGTACCCGCCGGAGGAGGTCAACACCAAGCTGCTCGACATCCGGGTCAACGTCGGCCGTACCGGCCGGGTCACCCCGTACGGGGTGATGGAGCCGGTCAAGGTATCCGGCTCGACGGTCGAGAACGCCACGCTGCACAACGCCCAGGAGGTCAAGCGCAAGGGCGTGCTGATCGGCGACACCGTGGTGCTACGCAAGGCCGGTGACGTGATCCCTGAGATCGTCGGGCCGGTCGTCGACCTGCGCGACGGCACCGAGCGCGAGTTCGTCATGCCCTCCGAGTGCCCCTCATGCGGCACTCCGCTCGCGCCGGCCAGGGAGAACGACGTCGATATCCGCTGCCCGAATGCTCGGTCGTGCCCGGCCCAGTTGCGCGAGCGGATATTCCACCTGGCGGGCCGCGGTGCGTTCGACATCGAGGTGATGGGGTGGGAGGCCGCATCGGCGCTGCTCGACGCCGGGGTCGTGCACGACGAGGGTGACATCTTCGAGCTGACCGAAGACAAGCTGCTGGGCATCCCGATGTTCACCCGGGCGGCGACCAAGGCCGAGCGGGAGGCCGGCCGCGGCGACCGCGTGCTCAGCGCCAACGGCGAGCGGCTGCTGGCGAACCTGGAGTCGGTGAAGTCGCAACCGCTGTGGCGGGTGCTCGTTGCGCTGTCCATCCGTCACGTGGGCCCCACCGCGGCGCGAGCGCTGGCGATGGCGTTCGGCTCACTCGACGCCATCGAGCAGGCCGCCTCCAGTGGCGAAGCCGGCGAGGCTCGGCTGGCTGCGGTTGAAGGGGTCGGGCCGACCATCGCGGCCTCTCTGCGCGAATGGTTCGACGTCGACTGGCACCGCGAAATCGTCCGCAAGTGGCGCGCGGCAGGGGTCCGAATGGCCGACGAGCGTGATGAATCGATGCCCCGCACCCTGGAGGGTGTGACAGTCGTGGTCACCGGATCTTTGCCGAACTTCTCCCGAGACGAAGCCAAGGAGGCGATCCTTGCCCGCGGTGGCAAGGCGGCGGGCTCGGTCTCTAAGAACACGTCTTTTCTCGTCGCCGGCGAGAGCGCGGGTTCCAAGCTCGACAAGGCGATCGAGCTGGGAGTGCCGGTGCTCGATGAGGACGGGTTCCGAACCTTGCTCGAGTACGGGCCGGAGGCCGTATCGGCGTCGTGACCCTCGGTTCGGGCTCAGGCGCCGAGCCAGGCGAGCACGGCCATGACCCGGCGATGATCGTCCTCTGACGGCGGCAGGTCCAGCTTGGTGAGGATCGAGGAGATGTGCTTTTCCACCGCGCCCTCGGTGACGACGAGCTTGCGGGCGATCGCAGCGTTGGTGCGTCCCTCTGCCATCAGGCCGAGCACCTCGCGCTCCCGGGTGGTGAGTTCGGCCAGCGGGTCGCGGCGCCGTCGAGCAAAAAGCTGCGCGACGACTTCCGGATCAAGAACGGTGCCACCCGAGGCGACCCGGTCCAAGGCATCGGACAGTTCGGCAAGCGCGGACACCCTGTCTTTGAGCAGGTAACCGACACCCCCGGCACCGTCGGCGAGCAGGTCGCTGGCGTAGGACTCCTCCACGTACTGCGACAGCACGAGGACGCCGGTCCCCGGCACCCGACGGCGTGCTTCTATCGCCGCGCGAAGCCCCTCGTCGGAGTGTGACGGCGGCATCCGCACGTCGACAACCGCTACGTCCGGCCGATGCTTCTGCACGGCCGCGACCAGCGCGTCGCCGTCACCGACAGCGTCGGCGATCGTGCAGCCGGCCTCGGTCAGCAGCCGGACGAGACCCTCGCGGAGAAGCACGGAGTCTTCGGCGAGCACCACACGCATGCGGGCGACGGTATCGCGTTGTTGATCCGGCTGGGCCGCCCACCAGAGTTATCGACGTACCTGGATGGCTGCGTTCATGTAGGTACGTCGCGCCGACTGCCGAACGTGATCGACCGGTTCGCTCAGGGAGAACGATCAGCTGGGAATTGAGTCGACTCGACTCAAGTTATGCGTAGTGACAGCAGTTGACCAGCTGCTATGTGACCAGGAGGAGCACATGACCACTTTGACATTGCGCCGTTGGCTCGATCCGTTCGCCGAGTTCGACTCGTTGTTCCGTTCCATGGCGGTCCCAGAGACCGGCCTGGGTTTCCGGCCGGCCGCCGAGGTCGTCCGCGAGGGTGAGGACGCGCTTGTGCGTCTCGAGCTTCCCGGCATCGATCCCGGCAAGGACGTGACAGTCGAGGTCGAGAACGGCACGCTCGTCATCAAGGGTGAGCGCCGCGACGAGCGCACTGATGACAGCAACGGCCGGCGGCTGCGCGAGGTGCGCTACGGGTCGTTCCGCCGAGCGTTCCAGCTGCCGTCGCACATCACCGACGCCGACCTGTCGGCGGGCTACGAGGCCGGCGTTCTGACCGTCAAGGTCACCGGCGCCTACGCGGGCCGGACTCCGACCCGCATTCCGGTGACCACCGGTGGCGGCCCCGATGAGCTCGAGGCCGCCTGACGCCTCAGCGAGTGAGCTCGCAGGCCTCGACCCAGCGCGCGGGGTCGACCGTTATCGGTCGGCCCCGCAACTGCTGCGTGCAGTCGTCAACGGTGGCGCCGAGCAGCTCGTACATCGTCGTGTCAGGGTCGGGGATGCATGCGCGGGCAATGCCCTGGACTGCGCACCGGACGGCGCTCGGGGCCGCGTGCCGGCGGAACCCCTTGGCAGAGATCCGCATTCCGCGAGTGAAGCGTTCGGCCCACATTGCGGCGTGCGGTACCGCGTCCAGGGCCTGCCGGCTCGACTCGGAGATATCGTCCGGAGCTCGCCCGTCAAGGTCCGCGAGGATCCGCTCTGAGGTCA
>DATHUM010000294.1:0-2133 GCA_035462225.1 Jiangellaceae bacterium
GCCGCACCGGCGATCGTCAGCGAAGCCGCTCGCCACCCCGTACTGTCGGCGAGCCAGGCGACAAGCGGCAAGACCACCAGCTGCCCCGTCGCACTCCCTGCCGTAAGGATCCCCATCACCAAGCCACGGCGGGCCACGAACCACCGCTGCGCCACCGTGGCCGCAAAGACCAGCGCCATTGATCCGGTGCCGAGCCCGATGAGAATGCCCCAGCACAGCACCAGCTGCCACGCCGAGCTCATCCAGACCGTCCCACCGCTGCCGGCCGCTACCACGCCGAGAGCAGTGACGGTTACACGCCGGATGCCGAATCGGTCCATCAGGGCGGCAGCGAAGGGCGCGGTCAAGCCGAACAGCACGAGGTTCACCGAGACGGCGGCGGACAACGTCGAGCGCGACCAGCCGAACTCGGTTTCGAGCGGCACGATGAGCACACCCGGTGCCGCCCGGAAGCCGGCGGCCGCCACCAGCGCCACAAAGGCGACCCCAGCCACGATCCATGCCGGGTGCAACCGCCGATGCCGATCAGGCCGCGACGAATCGACCGGCGCCATGAGATCGTCAGTCACCGGATGAGCATGCGTGATGGAGGAACCTGTACACGAGTGGCCGGATGGACAACATTCGTTAGGATCTGGCCATGGCCCGAAACACCGGCCGGCCGCTGCACAAAGTCGCCGTCCTGGCGATCGACGGCGTGATGGCATTTGACCTCGGCATCCCGTCCCAGGTCTTCGGCTCTGCCGAACGTTCCGACGGCGACGCCTTGTACCGCGTCGTCGTGTGTACCGCTGGAGCCCGACCGGTCCAGACGTCCGCCGGCTTCGCCGCAGCCGTTACGCACGGCCTGGAGGCAACCCGCAGCGCCGACACGATCGTCGTGCCCGGGGTCAGCGGCGCCAGCGCGGCAGCGCACGGGAGCATCGACGAGCAGAACGTGCAAGCGCTTCAGGCCGCTGCCCGACGCGGCGCTCGAATCGTGTCCATCTGCACCGGAGCGTTCGTGCTCGCGGCCGCCGGACTGCTCGACGGGCGGCCCGCGACCACGCATTGGCGGTACGCCAACCGCTTTCGGCGGCTCTACCCGTCGGTAGGGCTCGATCCCGACGTCTTGTTCGTCGATGACGGCGACATCCTTACCTCGGCAGGGGTGGCCGCGGGCATCGATCTCTGCTTGCACATCGTCCGGCTCGACCACGGCCCAGAGGTGGTCAACCGCGCCGCGCGCCGTTGCGTAGTGCCGCCGCTACGTTACGGCGGGCAAGCGCAGTTCATCGAACGTCACCTTCCCGAACGCGACACCGAATCGCTCGCCCCGGTTCGGGCGTGGACGTTGCAGCGCCTGGAACTTCCGCTCACCCTCGCCGATCTCGCCAGCGAGGCGCGAGTGAGCGTGCGCACCCTCACCCGGCGCTGGCGGGCCGAGACCGGCCTCAGCCCGCTGCGCTGGCTGCTGACCCAGCGGTTGCAGCTGGCCAGGGACTTGCTGGAGTCCACCGACCTCTCGGTCGAGCAAGTCGCCCGCCGCTCGGGGCTCGGCAGCGCAGCGTCGTTGCGAGCTCACCTGCGGGCCGCCGTCGGCCAATCCCCCACCGGCTACCGCGGCGCATTCCGCGCCGTGCCGAGTACCTAAGTCGTCGGCCAGTCTGAATCCGCTGAGCTAATGGTGGGTTGGTAGCGCCCCACGAGTTCGTTGCCGATCCGGACCAGCTCGCCCCGGACCGCGGGTGGTTCGAGAACTTCGACCATGCTGCCCCAGCCGGCCAGGTTACGGGCAATGTTCAGCGGCGTCGGTGCAGCGAGGAGAACGCGGCCGGGGTTCACCACCGCGTCGGTGGTCGACCCGTTCGGGAACGTCCTCGGAGTGATGTACAACCAGCACTACCTCGACGTGCTCAGCTCGCGGAGAGGTGAATGAGCTGGGCCCCTGCGACGGCCTTGGGCCGCAATTGATGACGGACGTGAGGGCGTGGACGATGCGCGAACGGCGCAGGAGCCTCGTTTGACCGATGGGGTCCTCAGCCGCCCGACGCTGTCAGTACTGCACACCGGCCGGCGCACTGCGGCGCACGCCCAAGCCAGGGGAACCGTCCAGACGCAGCGTGCCGTCGGTGCCATCGATGCCGGTCCACG
>DATHUM010000295.1:0-4277 GCA_035462225.1 Jiangellaceae bacterium
GCGTGCCTTCAACACCTGGATGTACCGGGTCAGGCAGGCGGTCTTCGCCCGCGAGATCGCCCGCTTGGGTGTCGGGAGTGGCTCACGAGTCCTTGACATCGGGTCGGGCACCGGCTTTTACATCCACTGCTGGCAGGACGCCGGAGCCGGTCGCGTCGTCGGCTGTGATCTCACCGAGGCCGCTGTCGACCGGTTGCGCCGGCGCTTTCCCGATGTGACGTTCGTCCGCGTGGACGCGGCGGACGTGGCGACCGAGTTCGAGCCGGGCTCGTTCGACGCGGTGTCATGCATGGACGTGCTGTTCCACATCACCGATGACCGGCAGTACACGCGTGCCATCAGGGGAGTCGCGGAGGTGATGCGTCCCGGCGGGCACTTCGTGCTGTCCGAGAACTTCCTGAATCGCAAAGAACAGCGGGGGGAGCACCAGGTGAACCGGACCGCCTCGGCGATCTGTTCGATCCTCGAGGACGCCGGGTTCGAGATCGTGCGCAGGGTTCCGATGTTGGTGCTGATGAATGCCCAGGTGGACGCGCCGCTCATGTGGCGCAAGGTGTGGGGAGGGGCGTTGCGCGCGGTGACCATCACCGAGTTGACCGGGTGGCTTGCCGGTGCGGCGCTGTACCCGGTCGATCGTGGGCTGACCCGTTTGATGCCAGAGAGCCCGACCACGGAGCTGATGATCTGCCGCCGCCGGTGAGGCCGGCACGGTTTGCGCCAGACCTAGGTCAGGTGTTCCGGCCGGCCGATGCCGTTCGCGTAGTCTGCGCGAACTCGATCGTGCCGGCCGGCGCGGTCATCGAGCGGAAAAAAGGCGGCCCCGGCATTAGGGGGGTACCGGGGCCGCATCACCCGGGTGCGGTTCGGGGGGGCGCACGCCGGGGGGTTGTGGGTGTCAGTCCGAGGACTTGGGCTCGACTGGCATCTCGCCTGACCGATCCTCGGAATTGGACTTGCCGGCGCCATCAGGCTTGCCCGTGTCGGCCGGCCGGCCTGGTTCCGACGGCTTACCCGCCACGTCGGGCATGTCGGTGGGCCGCGCGCCGGCGGGCGCCGGCAGGTCTACCCCCGGTTTCGGGGGTACGGCCGGCTCGAGCCCAAAGTTTCCGGCGTCCTCGGGGTTGCCCTGCTCCTTGGCCTTTTCGCTGATGTCCTGGCCATCGACGCCGCCGTCCCTGGCGTCCTCGGACACCTTCTGACCAAGATCGCTGGGATCGGTGAACTCGAACGGCGTCATCATCTCGATGACGGACTCGACGCCCTCCTGGGCCTGATCAGGGAGCGCACCTGCGGCGGTGGCACTCGCCAGCCCGCCCAGTGCCAGCACGCTGCCGGCGGCGACCTTGGCGCGCAGCGGCAAAGCCGCGAGCCGACGGCGTGCAACGTGACGACCAGCGCTGCGGCGGCTGGGTCGCGGCGCCACAGCGCTGGCGAAATCGCCGGTGGCCATCCGGGCGGCAAGCTCTTCGGATGGACGGACCGGCTGTCCTGGGAATGCACGCAGGGCACTGAGAGCTGCGGCGAGTGGCTCCAGTTCGGCGGTTACCGGCTCGCCGCTGAGCACGGCCTCGACCGTGGCATCGTCTAGTTCGCGCTGTGCGTGCATCTCGTCCTTGTAATCGCGCGAGCCGCTCACAGGGTTACACCTTCACGCTGGAACTTCTCCCGGAGCAGGTCGAGCGCCCGGCGCTGGTGCTGCTTTATCGCACCGCTGGACTTGCCCAGGACGGTCGCGACCTGGTCCACGGTGAGATCGGCAACGATACGGAGCATGAGCACGTCACGCTGGACCTCCGGGAGGCTGTCGAGCAGCCGGCGGACTTGCCTGGCGCCGAGGCTCGACAGCGCCTCGTCCTCCACGTTTCCGCCGGGCCAATCCATCGACGGATCGTGAGGCGTCTCCGACCACGGCCGGCGGAGCTCGCGCCGGTGCACGTCGGCCGCCTTGTTGTGGGCTATCGCGAACACCCAGGAGCGAAACTTAGCCTCCGAACCGGTGAAGGTCGCAAGGCGCTCGAACACGGCGAGGAAGACCTCGCTTGTGACGTCGTCGCGTTCGGCCACCCCGCGGAGCGTCAGGTAGTTCGCAACCTGCGGCGACAAGTCGGCATAGAGCCGTTCGAAAGCCCACGGCGCGCCCGAGCGGGCAGCGGTGAGCACGTCGTCGAATGCTTCCCCGATCGCCAGCGCTTCCTCCCGGTACGGCGTTGGCCCCTACCCGTGTTATCGCACGAGCCGGGCAAAAGGTTACGCGCCGCGCTCAGGAGTAGGGGAGTGGCGGTCAAGAAATTCGTACACGTCGGTGTCGTCCACGCCGGGGAACGTGCCGGGCGGTAACGCAGCGAGCAGATGGGAGTGGACCCGGGCGCTGGGCCAGGCGTATGCGGCCCACCGGTCGGCGAGTTTTGCCGGCGGCCGCCGGCAACAGGATGGGTCCGGGCAGGTGGACCGAGCCCGGACAGTCGTCTCGCGACCGGTGAACCACTTCGAGTGCGCGTACGGGACGCCGACGTCGATGGCGAACTCGCCTTCCGGCGTCGGCTCGACATGGGTGGTGCACCAGTACGTCCCGCGATCCATGTCCGTGTACTGGTAATGCGTGGCGTAGCGGTTGGCCGAGGAGAACACCGCCCGGGCCGCCCAGCGCCGGCACACGATCTGACCTTCGATCGCGCCCGTGACGTCGGTCGGGAACGTCACGTCGTCGTTCTCGTATGCCTTGTAGATGACACCATCCTCTCCGACTCGCATGAAGTGGACGGGTAGCCCGAGGTGGTGCGTGGCCAAGTTGGTGAAGCGGTGGGCCGCGGTCTCGTACGACACTGCGAACACATCGCGCAGATCCTCGATGGCCAGCGCCTTCTTGGCTTTGGCACGTTGCAGGTGCTCGACGGCGGCCTGCTCGGGCATGAGCAGCGCCGCGGCGAAGTAGTTCACCTCGACTCGCTGGCGCAGGAAGTCGGCATAGTCGGCCGGGTCGTCGTGCCCGAGTGCGACATGGCCGAGCGACTGCAGCACGATGGTGCGCGGGTCGTGACCCCGCGGACCGGACAGCGGGAGATAGATCCGCCGGTGCTTGAGGTCGATGATCGAGCGGGTCGCGCGCGGCAGGTCAGCCACCCGCTGAAGGGTGAAGCCCAGGTGCGCGGTGATCTCACTGATACCGCGTTCGGTCAAGGGTCCGCCGGTATGCCCGGTCGCGGCCGAGATCGTGGCGGCCACCTGCTCGATCTCAGGGAAATAGTTGTCGCGGTCGCGCATCTGGCGGCGCAACTCCGCATTGGCCCGGCGGGCGGCCTCCGGCGTCGCCAGCTGCTTCGTGGCGCTTCGCTCGAGTTCGTGGTGCAGACCCACGAGCGCCTCGAGCACCTCGGTCGGCAGCCGGTTGCTCAGCGCCACCTGCGGTAACCCGAGAGAGGCGTAAAGCGGAGCGCGCTGGGCGCGCGCCAATGCGATCTCCAGTGCCGCCCGCGGCGAGGGCGGTTCGACACTCATCAGTTCGGCGAGTTCGACGCCTACCGCATCGGCGATGGCACGGAGCAGGGTGAGCCGCGGCTCACGTTTGCCGTTCTCGATCTGGGACAACAGCGACGGAGCACGGTCGACGGTATCGGCGAGCTCGCTGAGCGTCATGCCACGTGCCTTCCGGGCGTGGCGGATGCGCCGGCCCAGGGTCATCAGGTCCAGATCCGTAACGGCCATGACTTCTCTCTCAGTGAATTTTCGACGATGTTCACCCAGCATAGTGGTAGTGAATGGCAACTCTGCGGACAGACAGTGTTAGTAGGGAAGACCTTCAGCAAGCTAGGAGCAATCATGACGCAGACTCTCGAGGCCGCCCGGCCGGAGGCAGTCCGCCATTCCAGCGTCCCCGAACGCATTGCCGCCGAGGCCGCCGAGCTGACTCGGCAGTGGGGAACGGACCCTCGGTGGCACGGGGTTGAACGCACCTATTCCGCCGAGGACGTCGTCCGGCTCCGCGGCACTGTTCGCGAGGAACACACGCTCGCCCGGCGTGGTGCCGAGCGGCTTTGGGAGCTGCTGACCACCACCGACTACGTGCACGCGCTTGGCGCGATCACCGGAAACCAGGCCGTGCAGATGGTCCGCGGCGGCCTGAAGGCGATATACCTGTCCGGCTGGCAGGTCGCCGCTGACGGCAACACCGCCGGGCAGACCTACCCGGACCAGAGCCTTTACCCGGTCAATTCGGTGCCCACGGTCGTCCGGCGCATCAACAACGCGTTGCTGCGCGCCGACGAGATCACGTTCTCCGA
>DATHUM010000296.1:0-8444 GCA_035462225.1 Jiangellaceae bacterium
CTGCAGCATGAAGATGACCAAGACTATGAACAGGAGCACCGAGACGCAGATGCCGACCCAGGTAGCCCCTGTGCGCGTGCGGGTCACCCGCGCCTCTGACGACGACGGCGAGGAGTCGGCCGGCAACGGCGATTTCGTTTCGGCTGGACTGGCCGGTTTGCTTCGGTTGCGATGTAAAACGGACACAACAGTCTCGATTCTGTGACCGGGCCGGCGTGGCAGGCACCTCAGAACGGGATGTCGTCGTTTCCGGAATAGTTCAATTTTACCACGCTATTGGTCCCACACATTGAGCTCGCCCGGCCTTCATCAGGTGGTTCAGCCGGGACTCGGGCCATATTGTCGTCCGTCAATCGCCCGGAGTTTCCTTGGCCGTTGGCATCGACTTTGGAAAGAAAGATCAGTCCTGCTCGCGGACCTGGCTATCGAGCATTTGTGACATTTCGCGAGCAAGATCGCCGAGATCTTCTCCCCGGTAGACGCCGGCGAGTTCGTCGAGCAAGCGGGCCATTACATTGGTCTGGGCGCCAGTCGGCACATTGTGCGAACCGGTCCCAGGAGAGTCCTTGCCGAGCTGCTCGCGTAGTTGCGCCGCATAGTCGTCGCGGTTCAGCGGATTGCCGGCGTGGTCCCGCGCTGTTGCCGTCGGTCTGGGCGCAACCACCCCGTGGTCCGGCGGCGTGCTGAACTCGGCGTGTTCGGGGCAGTAGTCGGTTCCGCGGACGGGGTCGTACGTCCAGCCGGCAGCGCGATCACGAGCCCACGACTTGGCGTCGGCGTCGCTCCGCCATCGTTCTGCCGCCGGCGGCTCAACCTGCACCGGGCATCCTGCGACATCGCAACTGAGCACGATCCGCCGCGACGTGGACCCTCGGCTGGATACATGAATGCTCACCGCTGCAGCTCTCTACTCGCCGATCCACCGCACCACGGGAGCCGGACGAATCTCTGCCCTCGCTCCCGCGCGCACATTCCTGTCAACTACGCAATTGGCTGTTCACGCCAGCTCGTCCAACCCTATCCGACGCATTTGCCCCTACGCGGCCCCGGGAAGGCTCTCGCAGTGGCTGATCAGGCCGCCCGGGCAGCGCCTGCAACCACGCACCCGACCGCATCGTGGCCGGAGGACGAGCAGCGCTAGGGAAAGCCGAGGAGGTCAATGAGTGCGCTGTCCACTTGAAGCATCTCGTCGGCAGTAAGCCGACCTGCGAACTCGCCAAGACGCGCCTCAGCAGCCGGCGATCACGTAGGGCCAGCGCGCGCCAGGTCGCCTGCGCCGCGCCCCGTCTCGGCCCATGCCGTGATCGCGGTCCACACGACAGCCGTGATCGGGACCGCAAGAAGCGCCCCGAGGATTCCGGCGACGATAGCGCCGCCGGTCAGGGCCAGCAGGATCGCCAAGGGATGCAAAGAGACCGCTCGTCCCAGGACCACCGGCGCCAACACATCGCCCTCGATCTGGTTCACGGCCACGACGATCACAAGCACGATCAGGGCGGTCACCCACCCATTTGCCACCAGAGCAACGAGAGCCGCAAAGGCGCCGGAGATTGTCGCTCCGGCCAGCGGGATGAAAGCGCCGAGGAAGACCAGTACGGCCAACGGCAGCGCCAACGGCACTTGCAAGATCACTAGCGCGACGCCGATGATCACCGCGTCGACAAAGGCGATGATGGCCGTGCCGCGGACATAGCCGCCGAGCACGTCGACTGCACGTTCACCGACAAGGAGCAAGCGTCGGCGGTGCTCCTCGCTCACCGGGGTCAACAGAAAGCGCCAGATCCGCGGCCCGTCCTTGAGAAGGAAAAACAAGATCACGATCGTGAGGAACACGCCGACGATGACCTCGAAGGCGAGTACCGCACCACCGATCACCCCGGCCCGCACCTCCTCGCCGGAGAGCAACTCGACCACGGCTTCGCGACCCTGTTGGAGTTGCGCCTGGGTGATCGAGAGCGGTCCCTCGACCAGAAAACTCTCGAGTTCCTCGAGACCCTGAACGGCCTGATCTCGTAGTTCGCTCCACTCGTCCCGGACGGCCGCGACGATCAGCCAACCCAGCAGTCCGACCACGCCGAGGCCTGCTACAAGAGCGGCAATGGCGGACAGGGCGGCCGGCACGCCGCGCACTCGCAAGGCCCGCATGAGCGGGCTGACGGCACTGGCGATGATGGCGGCGATGACCAGTGGAACGACGACCAGGCGCAGCGTCACCAGCAACCAGATCAAAACCGCGCCCGCTCCGGCGAGCACAAGAGCCTGGACAGCCCTTACCGCAGCCCGGCCGAACGAGTCCCGCCAGATTCCCGGTGCCGGCGCCGCCGCGGCTGCGCTGCCCGGGCGGGCATCTACGTCAGGATCGCCGACAACCGGCACGACCGGCAGCGCGTCGTCGTTCGCCGTCGTCGACCTAGCCCTGCGCAGTCTGCGGATCACGCCATGATTGTTTCCCCAATAACGGAATCCGACACGCTTCCGTAGTGCTCAGACGGTTGCGGCTGTCTGAGTATGGTCGCGCCGTCGGCCAATGCCTGCCGCAATGACGGTGCAGTGGCGCGAACTGGTCGAGATCGCCCAACCGCGTAGGACGGCGCAATGGAAGATCATCAACGCGAGAGAGTTCGCCCTACTAGGCGGCCTGCCTTCGCAGCTCGTGCTCGACTGCCCGGCGAATCCACGCCGACACCGACCGATCATCAGCATCGGCAGCCCGGCGTACTTCCTCCAGCAGCTCAGGGGGAAAGCGCACCGGAATCGGTGCGCTAAGCCGCGACCGACGCCGCTGCGGCGAACCCTGCGGTTGCTGGTTCTCTGGCCGGGCGTAGAACTGGTACTCCTCGTCAGGCGTCATCTGCATGTTCGTCATCGATCCCTCCGGTACTGAGCAGCAAGGCCTGGAGCAGCCTCGTAGCAGCCGATGGGACGGCAACGGCCTGGATCGCCGTCCCGAGCAGGAGCGAGTGGCACCACCAGAACCCGCCCAGCGACCTCAGCACATCAACCAATGCGCTGGCGGCTTGGCGGGGAGAACAGCGGATCACTCGCCCATACGTCATCGGTGTCCTCAATCCCCAAGTGCGGATGCTTGAACAAGTGCGCGGCCTGTGAGTCGATCTCGAACGGCTACTCCTCATCCAGCAGGTCCGGATCGAAGCGCCGCTCATGGGCCACGCCTGGACTGTATAACAACCGGATACGGACGCGCAGCAAACACATCGCTTCCACAGGATCGTTCGCCGGCCCGGTCGCCTCGTCCCACGGGTGACGACGAGGCACTCGCTGACGCCGGGAAGGTGGAGCTCGGACTCCTGCCGTGTCGCCTTCCTGCTACACACGTGGTGCATAGTGAACTGGAGGTCGGCGCATGACCGTGTCGCGACTGAAGGACATCCCTGGAATCGGCGTCGACAAGGTCGGCGACGCCGCCGACGCCACCGGAGATCCGGAGTTCCTTCGCCTGGAGAATCTCGATACCGACCTCCGCCCGCCCGAAGTCGCATTGGCGGTCACCCGGGCCGCAGTCGACAGCGACGATGCGAACAGCTACCTGCCGTTCCAAGGGCACAGGTCGTTGCGCGACGCGGCCGCGGCACATGTCGGGCGGCTCGCCGGGCGAATGTACGATCCGGCCACCGAGTGTGTCTCCACGGCCGGCGGGTTGAACGGTGTCCTCAACACACTGCTCGCAACCGTCGAACCTGGTGACGAGGTCGTCATCTGCGAGCCTGCCTATGCGGGGCTGATCAACCGGATCCGGCTGGTCGGCGGCGTTCCTCGGTTCGTCCGGTCTAGCCCGACGTCGGGCGGCTGGTACACCGACCCAGGCGAGTTGGCCGCCGCCGTCGGCCGCCGAACGGCGGCCGTACTGGCAATGAGCCCGTCGATGCCGACCGGCGCCCTCCTCGGTGGCGAGCACTGGGACGCACTCGCGCCCGCCCTTGCCCCGACCGACGCGTGGGTGATCTACGACGCGGCGATGGAGCGGATCCGGTTCGATGACCAGCAGCCGAGCCATCCCGCGCGTCACCCAGACCTGGCCGACCGGGCGATCACCGTGGGCTCGGCGTCGAAGGAGTTGCGGATGATCGGCTGGCGAGTCGGCTGGGTGGTCGGTCCGGCCGGCATCATGTCCGACGTCGGCCTCGTCGGGCTGACCAATGTGGTCTGCCAGGTCGGGATTGCCCAACAGGCGGTCGCCGCTGCTCTCACTGCTGCCGACGCCGATGCCGATGTGGCCGCAGCAACCCGCATCTGGCGCGAGCGACGCGACACCGTCCTTGACCAGCTCGCCGACTACCCGTGCCTCCGACCGGATGGGGGATGGTCCCTGCTCGTCGACACCACCGCGCTCGGCCTCGCCCCGGCCGAGGCATCATCGCGCCTGTTCGACCGAGCCAAGGTGGCCACCACGCCCATGAACGGGTGGGGACCCAGTGGAGCGTCGTACCTGCGGATCGTGTTCGCCAACGAGCCGGTGGAGCGGCTCGCCGATCTCAGCGCGAGATTCCGCACCGCTCTCGGGTGATTCGCAAGCGGGCGCCATGCGGGGCCTCACATGCACGTGCGGTAAGGCAGGGAGATGCTGCACTCCTGGCGTGGTCCGGGCAGGCGCTCGACGGCTGACGATCGCGGGCCTCCGAACGCGCCTGATCCTCGACACTGGGAGCCGGTTACTGTTCGGCCATGACCCAGCACACTTCCCCGGATTCGGACCTGCACTCGCAACCACACCCCTTCCTTATCGAGCGCAAGCACGGCCGCCGATCGGCCGAGTCCCGCGGACCACGGCGGGCGCGGTGATGATCAAGACTGAATTCGAGGTGCTCGACGAGCGGTTCGGGCGCGTGGACGGCGACTCGGTCGTCGAGGTGCTGTACAGCGGATGCCGCTGGGCGGAAGGTCCTGCCTACTTCCCGGCCGGCCGATACCTGGTGTTCAGCGACATCCCCAACGACCGGATGCTGCGCTGGGACGAGACCACCGGCGCGGTCGGCGTGTTCCGCGCGCCGGCCGGATACACCAACGGGCACACCGTGGACCGGCAGGGGCGGCTGATCAGCTGCGAGCAGGGCGACCGCCGGGTCACCCGAACCGAGCACGACGGAAGCGTCACCGTGCTCGCCGACCGCTACCAGGGCAAGCGGTTCAACAGCCCCAACGACGTGGCCGAGCGAGCGGACGGGTCGGTGTGGTTCACCGACCCGAGCTACGGCATCGACAGCGACTACGAGGGGAACCAAGCCGACAGCGAGATCGGGGCCTGCCACGTGTACCGGGTCGACCCGGCCAGCGGCGAGGTGCGTGTGGTGGCCGATGATTTCGTCCGGCCCAACGGGCTCGCCTTCTCGCTGGACGAGCGGCAGCTCTACATCGTGGACACCAGGCGTAAGCACATGCGCCGGTTCGATGTCGCCGAGGACGGCACACTCACGGGCGGGGCGGTTTTCGCCGAATGCGACGCCGGCAGCTTCGACGGGGTGCGGCTGGACTCGGTCGGCCGGGTGTGGGTCGCCGCACATGACGGGCTGCACTGCTTCGACCCGGACGGGACACTGATCGGCAAGCTCCGTCTCCCGGAGAGCGTGTCCAACCTGACCTTCGGCGGCCGCAAGCGCAACCACCTCTACATCACCGCGACCACGTCGCTCTACTCGCTACGGGTCAACATCAACGGGGCGGCATACCCGCGCTGACCGTCACGACGATCAATGGCGGCTCGGCTTCGAATCGTTGCGCCTAGGCGGCCGACTTCAAACTAGGCACCGCTACGAGCCCGGCCGAGCCGCTCTCGCGCGCGTCACTCTTCGCGAGAAAGTCTCGTACACCGCGGGCGGCGATCCGTCCCGCTCGGTTGGCTCCGATGGTGCTTGCCGACGGGCCGTAGCCGACCAGGAAGATCCGCGGGTCGTCGAGCGCGCGAGTTCGGTCAATTGCGATGCCGCCACTGGGCCTGCGCAGGCGCAACGGCGCGAGGTGGTCCAGCGCAGCCCGAAATCCTGTGCACCACACGATGGCGTCGGCTGGTTCGTGTCGCCCGTCGTCCCACGCCACGCCGTCGGGGGTGATGCGATCGAACATTGGCTGCCGGTCCAACACCCCGCTCGCGATGCCTGATTTGATCTCCGGCGTCAGCAGCGAACCGGTGGCCTTCACCACGCTCTCCGGTGGCAATCCGCGGCGCACTCGGTCGGCCACCCTGGCCTCTACCGCGCGGCCCCACTCCGCGTCGAACGGCTTGTCCGTGAACGACGGCGGACGGCGAGTGACCCACACGGCGCCGGCAGCCACCTCCGCGATCTCGGTCAGCAGCTGGATGGCCGAAGCGCCACCACCCACCACCACGACGCGCTGTCCGGCGAACTCGTCCGGACCTCGGTAGTCGGCCGTGTGCAGCTGCCGTCCGCTGAACAGTTCCTGACCGGGATAGCGGGGCCAGAACGGCCGGTCCCAGGTGCCGGTAGCGTTGATCAGCGCCCGCGCCGACCAGGCACCGACGTCCGTGTAGATCCGCAGCCGCCTCGCAGGTGCGTCGCTTACCGAATCGACGTGGACCGGGCGGCGTACCGGCAGGCCGAAGATGCGCTCGTACTCGGCGAAATACCTCGGTACGGCGTCCGCGACCGGCGTATGGGGGTCCTGCTCATCCAGCTCCATGCCCGGCAGCTGGTAGATCCCGTGCACAGTGGCGAAGGTCAGGGATGGCCACCGGAACTGCCAGGCGCCGCCGGGCTGGGGAGAATGGTCGAAGATCACGAAGTCAGAGCCCGCGTCGAATCCCGCTCGACGCAGGAAGTACCCGCTGGACAGGCCGGCTTGCCCAGCGCCGATGACAGCGACGTCGACTCGAGTCTCCACAACGATTCCAACCGGTACGGACGGCTGAGCAATCCCGGCCCATCCGAAGGGCCGGCGTTGACCGGCTGCTGGCACACTGGATGGCCGCTGTTTGCTGTCGTGGACGAGCAACATCGGCGCCGCACCGGCCGGCCGTTACTCAAGGAGTTCACTGCTGATGCATGAGCCCACTCGGCGGGCGGGTATCCGGACGGGGGCGGCGTTACTCCTGGTCCTGTTGGCGACGATCGTGACCATGCTCGTGTGGCGGCCCTGGGATCCGGTCCCCGACGAGCTTCGAAGAGCAATTAGGGACGCCTCGCGCATTGCCGGCGTAGCCGAAATCGAAATTGAGCACCGCCAGACCGCTGACATCCCCACGACGAAGTTCGGCCCCAAGCCGTCAGAGTTCGAAGTCAACGTGCGGCTGGACGCCAGCCTGGCGCCCGACGACGCCGCAGCCGCAGCCGAGCGCGTACACGAGCGCCTCGTCCCAGCCGCGGAGTCTGTCACGCGTGACGAAGTATCGGTGTTCCTGCGCGTGACCGCGGGAGAGCCGCCGGAAGACATGAACGGGGTCCTCGTCGAACCGCTCGAGGTGTGGTACTCCGCCACAACAGGTACCGATGATGTGGCCCACGCCTTCAGGGTCTGGCAGGCCGGTGCGCGGAGAGTGAGTGTCTACGGCGGCGAGTTCCCGGTGATTGAGGCTGGGGCTGATGCCGGCATCGCACCCGACTCGCCCGCCGGCATCGGAATAGAGGCGGCTGCGGCCGCCGACCTGGTGCCGCTCGCCGAACTCGCCGCTGAGCTGGGACGCTCCGCCGATCTGCACGCCAGCGACGGCAAGGCCCGCTATACCGGCTACGACGTCGTCCCTGACGTCGATGCGGTACGCCTCGCCGTCGCCGCATCGTCCCGACGTGGCGTCGAATCCGCAGTCTTCAGCAACTCCACGGCGCCACAACTCTCCATTCACGCCGGCTGGCCTGCCGAGTCGCCCGAGGGGCGGGAGCTCAAACGGTGGCTCGAGGCACGCACTTACGCGACGCAGGCCGGGAAACCGGTCGCGTTCATAATTACCGGGCCGGGGTACGCCACGCTCACCGAAGGATGGGTGTCGGCGTTCGCACCGCCCGAACCCGCGCCGCACACTCTGCCGCTGCCCGCCGGCATCGAACCCTGGCCCGAGGATGCCGATGCGCCCGTTTGCGCCGGCGCGGACCTGGACGTGACGTACGGCGGCTCAGACGCGGCGACCGGCACCCGTTACGCGTCCCTGCTAGCCCGCAACGTGTCCGGCCGTCCATGCGCGGTCGAAGGAATCCCCAACATCGTCTTCCGCACTGCGGACGGAAAGGCGCAGTTGGACGTCCGGTTCGATGCCTATGAGGGAGGCGCCCTGCCAGGACACCTGGTGGTGCCGCCCGGCGAGCAGATCCTGGCGCCCCTTCGCTGGCCCGCCATGTCGACGTCGAACGATCCGGACGTCACGACGTCGATCCAGGTGACCGCCGTTCCGGGTGCCGAGCCCGTGCTGCTCGACGTCACCGGGCACGAGAGCTCAGCCGCTGGACTCGACATACTGGACGGCGCGGAGGTGTGTCTCG
>DATHUM010000297.1:0-2404 GCA_035462225.1 Jiangellaceae bacterium
TTGGTGGCGTGGTGCCGGGGCTCGGCAGCTCATTGGTGATCGAAGTTCTCATGGTTCGACGATCCGCTGGTGACACCGACCGTCGCGTCGGGTGAATCCCCTAATTGCCGCCGTTGAGGACACCTTCTTGCCCCACCGGGCGCACCGGTTCGACCTACCGTGTTGGTATGGACCGGATCGACGCCACGGGTCCTGCGGGGATCGGTGTGCCGTGACGGCGGTGGTGCTGTTCACCCGGGACCTGCGGGTGCACGACCATCCCGCGTTGGCGGCGGCCTGCCGGGACCATGCCGCCGTGGTTCCGCTGTTCGTGATCGACGAGCAGATCCTGCGGGCGCCGACCGCGTCGCCGAACCGTGCCGCCTTTCTGGCCGAAGCGCTCGCGGATCTTCGGTCATCGCTGCGTGAACTCGGTGGCGACCTGGTGATCCGCCGAGGCGACGCGGTGGCCGAGACGCTGCGGGTGGCGAGCGAGACCCGGGCCGACGCGGTGCTAGTGAGCAGTGACGTCAGCGCGTACGCGCAACGCCGCCAGCGCCGGCTGGCCGCGGAGGCGGCGCGGGCCGGAGTGGCGGTCGAGTTCACCGTTGGCGTGACGGTGGTCCCGCCGGGCTCGATCCACCCGGTCGGCGGGAATCACTACCGGGTGTTCACTCCCTATCACCGTGCCTGGCAGCGGGTGAAATGGCGGCCGGTCGAGCCGGCGCCGGTGACGGTTCCGGTTCCGGTCGGGCTGCGGGTCGGCGAGCTGCCGGCGCCCGATGATCTGGTTCCGGGCGATCGCTCGCCGACGTTGCCTTCCGGCGGTGAGTCGGCCGGTCGGCGGCTGCTGGACAACGTAAGACGGGTTGCTGCCGGTGAGCCGGATTACGACGATCTGACCGGGGACCGGACGAGCCGGCTGAGCCCGTACCTGCATCTGGGTTGTGTGTCGCCGCTCGCGGCGGCGCGGCGGTTGTCGGGCCGGGCACCGGGCCTGACTCGGCAGCTGGCCTGGCGCGACTTCCTGCATCAGGTCACCGCCGCGTTTCCGGCCATCTCGACCACCGACTACCGGCCGCGAGCCGTCGCGTGGCGGCGCGATGACGAGGCGCTCGCCGCCTGGCGATCGGGCCGGACCGGCATCCCTATCGTCGACGCCGGGATGCGTCAGCTGTTGGCGGAGGGTTGGATGCACAACCGCGCCCGGCTCATCACCGCATCCTTCCTGACCAAGACGCTCGGCTTGGACTGGCGGCACGGTGCCGCGCATTTCTTCCGCTGGCTGGTGGACGGCGACGTGGCCAACAACGCCGGCAACTGGCAATGGGTCGCCGGAACCGGAAACAACACCCGTCCGAACCGAGTCTTGAACCCGATCCGGCAGGCGCACCGCTTCGATCCCGATGGTGAGTACGTCCGCCGCCACGTGCCGGAGTTGGCTGCAGTGGCCGGCCGGGCGGTGCATGAGCCGTGGCGCCTGGGTGCGGCTGAGCGGGCCGGCCTTGACTACCCAACGCCGTTGCTCGATCGGTTCGGCTCGCATCAGCACCAGTAGATGAGCAGATTCACGGGCGGAGCGCGGCTCAACAAGATGGGGTGCGGAGGCAGACATCCGGCCCTCATTACAGCTTCACCGATGCGAGTGGTTTCACGAGGAGTCCGCTGCGGTTGCGGGGATCGACCTGGTGAGGGCATCGAGGATGACGTTGAGCCCGACCTCGAACTCATTACCGAAATCGTAGCCGGGCTGGAGAATGAACTCGGTCGCCATCTCGAAGAGGTAGGGGTACTCGTCGGCGGATGCACGATGCACCGCTACGGCGACTTCAGTGACGGTCTTCGCGTCGTTGAAAGGCAGTGACGCCTCCTGAAGGGCGAATCCGTACACGTAGCTGTCCAGCAGGGCGTAGGCGTGGGCGGTCATCTCCACCGAGAAACCTGCCTGGCGCAAGGTACCGATGAACGCGTCGTGGTGTCGCAGCGTGGCAGGGCCAGGCGAGGTTCGCGATTCCATGAGCCCAATCGCCCAGGGGTGGCGACTGAGCACCCGACGGGCCGAGATGGCCCGCCGACGTATCTGCGACCGCCAGTCACCATTGAGCGACGGCAATTCGATCTCACCAAAGACAAGATCGACGATACCGTCAAGGATCTCGTCCTTGTTGGCGACGTAGTGGTAGACCGACATTGGCTTGACGCCGAGTTCGTGAGCGAGCGACCGGATAGTCAGCGATCCGACTCCCCGGGCGTCGGCGACGGCAATGGCGCCGCGCAACACACGCTCACGACTCAGCGGAGCGCGTTGGTCCGGACGTTTGCTGAGTGCATCTGACATTTTGCTCCCATGATGGCGCTCTCGTACTTAGTACGGTAGGCTCCTTGTCAAACGCGATGGCGCCAGGCCGCCCATTTGCGCACTCGC
>DATHUM010000298.1:0-4027 GCA_035462225.1 Jiangellaceae bacterium
TGCCTGATCGCGTTGGACCTTACAGCATTGCCCGGCGGCGCTGCGAGACTTGAGCTTTCTCAAGGGTCTCGGCGAGGGTGTCCAAGAGTTCGGCTGCCGCCCTCTGCCGTGCCGCAGACCAGTTGGCGAACAGCGGCTCGAGCCGCGCATTGAGAATCTCGATGAACCGCTGCGCATGGCGGTGTCCCTCATTGGTGAGCTCGACGACGGTGACCCGCCGGTCTGCCTCGGTGCCACGATGCCGGGCAACTAGCCCGCGGTCTGCCGCGCGCTCGACGAGGCGGCTGACGTTTGAGCGGTCGCAATGCAGCACATCGGCGAGGTCGCTGACGGCGGCCGGCTCGATCACCGCGCACAGCAGTTGGGCCTGCTGAGAGGTCAGCCCTAACTCGCGGCTGGCCTGCGTGTAGGCGTCGTCGACCGCATTCATCAGCCGCACGAGCCCCTGAGCGATTCCTGGCGCGTCCGTGTGGTCGCTGTGCCCTCTCATGGTCGAAGCGTAGCGCAGTCCGTGATGACATCACGCATATTGCTTGACAGTGTCACGCAGATGCGTGATAGTGGCATGCATGACACTGTCACGTACCTCGGGTGGTCTCATGCCCGATCCACTCATGGATGTGGCGACCGGGCAGCGGCCGGTCAGCGAACGGGGAGACGGGAGTCTCGAGATGCAGAACGCGTATCCGGACAGCCGAACCTTCGAGCAGGCGGTGCGCGAGCAGAACCGGGAGTTGGCTGCGGCGCGAACCTGGGAGGTGTCGGTCTGATGGCAACGGCACGAAAGAGCAAGTGGCTGGCGCTGGCCCTGCTGTGCGGCGTCCAGTTCATGGTCGTTCTGGACGTGGCGGTCGTCAACGTGGCGCTTCCCTCGATCCAGCACGATCTAGGGTTCTCGCAGGCCGACCTGCAATGGGTGATCAGCGCCTACGCGCTCGTGTTCGGCGGCTTTCTACTGTTGGGCGGTCGGGCGGCCGACCTGTTCGGCCGGCGCAGAACCTTCGGTTTCGGGCTGGCCCTCTTCAGTATCGGCTCATTGCTCTGCGGGATCGCCTGGGCAGATTGGGTGCTGGTCGGTTCGCGTGGGTTGCAGGGTTTGGGGGCGGCAATGGTTTCCCCGGCGGCGCTTTCGATCCTCATGACGACCTTCGCTGAGGGCCGCGATCGCAACACCGCTCTGGGTGTGTGGGGAGCCGTTGGTGGACTCGGCGCCGTCGGAGGTGTGCTGTTGGGCGGCGTGCTTACGGACGTGGTCGGTTGGGAATGGGTGTTCTTGGTCAACGTGCCGGTCGGTGTGATCGCGCTTGTACTCACGCCCGGACTGCTCGCCGAAAGCGGCGACCGGCGAATCCGGGGGTTCGACCTGCCAGGAGCGGTGCTTGTGACGTCGGGCCTGGTCGTGCTGGTCTACGCGATCACCAATGCCCAGAGCCTGGGTTGGGCTTCGGGGGAGACCCTCGGACTATTCGTTGGTGCGGTCATGTTGCTGGCTGCGTTCGTTGCCCACGAGATGAGAACCGACAACCCTCTCGTCTCCTTCTCGATCTTCCGCATCCAGACCGTCACTGGAGCGAACGTCGCCGGGCTGATCCTTTCGGCAGCGCTCCTCTCGCAGTTCCTGATGACCACGCTCTACATGCAGCAGGTGCTCGGCTACTCGCCGATGCGCACTGGACTGGCCTATCTGGCGGTCGCCGGTACATCGGTCGTCTGGGCGAACGTTTCGGCACAGCTGGTCACCCGTGTCGGCGTCAAGCCGGTTCTCGCTACGGGCATGGCATCGCTTGTCGCAGGCAACGTATACCTCACTCAGGTCTCGGTTGAGGGCACCTACCTGGGAGATCTGCTTCCCGGGTTCCTGCTGATCGGACTCGGCGTCGGCTTCTCGTTCGTCCCGATCTCGATCGCGGCGCTGGCAGGCGTCAGGCCCGAAGATGCCGGCCTGGCCGCCGGTCTGCTTAACACTTCGCAGCAAGTCGGCGGCGCGGTCGGAATCGCTGTGCTGGCGAGCGTCGCGATGGCGTCCACACGCGATTCGCTCGCTGCGGGAACCGCCCAAGCGGGTGCACTGACGGACGGGTTCATTTCTGCATTCTGGGGCGCGGCGGCAGCCGCGGCGGCCGGCCTGGGTGTCGCGCTACTGCTCATTCGCCGGAAACACCTGGAGGTGGCCGCCGATCCGGTAGACGAACTCGCGCAGGTCGACTGGAGATCTTCGGCCGGGCCGAAGGCGACACCAGCGGCGCGGGGTAGTTCAGGTCGTGGCACGATTCCAAGGTGACCAGTAGTCCTGCCGCTACGCAGCAGCGGCTGCGCGACCTCGCGCTGCTGCGCCGCGTTCGGGACCGGATCGACCGGGAGTACGCACGGCCGCTGGACGTAGAGGCGCTTGCCCGCGGCGTGAGCATCTCGGCCGGGCACCTGAGCCGCCAGTTCCGGCTCGCCTTCGGCGAGTCGCCGTACAGCTACCTGATGACCCGGCGCATCGAGCGCGCGATGGCCCTGCTGCGTCGCGGCGATCTCAGCGTCACCGAAGTCTGCTTCATGGTCGGTTGCTCGTCTCTGGGCACCTTCAGCACTCGATTCACCGAGTTGGTCGGAGTCCCGCCCAGCGTCTATCGAAGTCAGGCGAGGACCGCGACGGCGGGAATGCCGCCTTGTGTCGCGAAGCGGGTGACCAGGCCGGTCAGGAATCGAGAAGCCCGGGACAACGAGGCGCAACTAGCCTGACTGCCATGGACCTGACGATTCACCAGACCTTCCTCCCGCACACTGACCCGGACGCATCTCTTGCCTTCTACCGCGACATCCTCGGCTTAGAAGTCCGCAACGACGTCGGATACGGCGGGATGCGCTGGATCATGGTCGGGCCAGTTGACCAGCCCGGCACGTCCCTCGTCCTGGAGCCGCCGGCGCCTGATGGCTGCGGCAAGACCGAGGACGAGATCCGCGCCATCACCGAGATGATGGCCAAGGGCACCTACGCCGGCATCAACCTGGCCACCACCGACCTCGACGGCACCTTCGAAGAACTGGCGGCACGCGGCGTCGAAATCGTCCAGGAGCCGACCGACCAACCGTACGGCGTCCGCGACTGCGCGGTCCGCGATCCCGCAGGCAACCTGATCCGAATCCAGCAGCTGCGCTGAGGCATCCGGGCTTCGCAGCAGGCTCGCTGCCGCGACGAGGACTATCCGACCGAGCGCAAGCGCAGCGGCTCGGCGGGTTCGAGCGCGACGGCCAGCTCCAAGGGGCCCAGCTCGGCCGCGATCCGGAAGAACTCCGCGGCCAGCCGGCCGATCTCACCCGAGCGACGCACCAGACCCCAGCGCATCGTCGGCCGTTCGTCGATCGCGACGTAGACGACGTTCGCACGTTCGAGGTACTTGATGCCTTGCGCACATGCGAAGGCGATGCCGTCCCCGGACGTGACGGACCACAAGACCTCCTCGCGGGTTCGCGGGGAGGTTGGACGACCGGAATCCGAAGCCGGCACCGGGCTCACCGCCTGCTCCCAGAATTCGGGAATCGGCAAGCCGGAGGGCAAGACGGTGTGTGCGGGCAGCTCGGCCAGGGATACCGATGACCGGGCGGCCAACGGGTGCGTACGTCCGACCGCGAGCACGATCGGCTCGGTGAACGTCACCGGCCCGACACTGAGATCCGGTTCCTCGACAGGCAGCCAGAGCAGGGCGACATCGACCTCCCGCTCGCGGAGTAACCCGAACGGATCGTCGATCCGTATTTCGCGCATTCGCAGGCCGACGTCCGGATACCGGCTTCGGAACAGCGCCGTGATCGGGGAGATCTCCTGCCACATCGGGCCCAGCACGCCGAGCGTCAACGCATCCGGCCCGCCGCGGGCGAAGTCTCGGGCCGACTCGACACCCTCGAGAATGCGACGATAGCCGGCCTCCAGGTCGGCTTGGAGCTGCGCGCCGAGCGGTGTCAAGCTCACTTTGCGACTGGTCCGCTCGAACAGTGGAGCGCCGATTCGCCGTTCCTGCTTGGCAATCGCCTGGCTGAC
>DATHUM010000299.1:0-3427 GCA_035462225.1 Jiangellaceae bacterium
CGATGAAGTACCGCAGCGCGTCCGGGTCGTACCGCGACAGGAAGTCGTTGACGTAGATCACGACTCCCCTCGACGAGGAGAACTTGCGGCCCTCCATGGTGAGGAACTCGCTCGAGACGACCTCCGTCGGAAGTTCCAGCGTCCCGAACCTGCCCGGCTCGCCGCCGCGCTCGCCACGACCGTCGTACCCGAGCAGCTCCGCCGGCCAGATCTGAGCGTGGAAGGTGATGTTGTCCTTGCCCATGAAGTAGTACGAGCGGGCCTCCGGGTCGGACCACCAGGCTCGCCAGGCGTCGTCGTCGCCGGACCGCCGGGCCCACTCGATCGACGCGGACAGGTAGCCGATGACCGCGTCGAACCAGACGTACAGCCGCTTGTTCGGGTTGTCCTCCCAGCCCGGCAGCGGCACCGGAACGCCCCAGTCGATGTCGCGGGTCATCGCCCGCGGACGCACGTCGTCGAGCAGGTTGAGGCTGAACTTGAGCACGTTCGGCCGCCAGTCGGTGCGCGTCTGCAGCCACTGCCCCAGCGTGTCGGCGAGCGCCGGCAGGTCGAGGAAGAAGTGCTCGGTCTCGATGAACTCAGGCGTTTCGCCGTTGATCCGGCTGCGCGGGTTGATGAGGTCCGTGGGGTCGAGCTGGTTGCCGCAGTTGTCGCACTGGTCGCCGCGCGCGCCGTCGTAGCCGCAGATGGGGCAGGTGCCCTCGATGAAGCGGTCGGGCAGGGTCCGCCCGGTCGAGGGCGAGATCGCACCCATGGTGGTCTTCTCGATCATGTACCCGTTGCGGTAGAGCGTCTTGAACATCTCCTGGGCAACGGCGTAATGGTTGCGAGTAGTGGTTCGGGTGAACAGGTCGTACGACAGCCCGAGGTCATGCAGATCCTGGACGATGACCCGGTTGTAACGGTCGGCGAGCTCGCGGGGACTGACGCCTTCCTGCTCGGCCAGCACGAGGATCGGCGTGCCGTGCTCGTCCGTCCCGCTGACCATGAGAACGTCGTGCCCCGACATCCGCATGTACCGGCTGAACACGTCGGAGGGGACGCCGAAACCGGATACGTGGCCGATGTGGCGGGGCCCGTTCGTATAGGGCCAGGCCACAGCTGTGAGCACGTGACGAGTCATGGTCCCCGATCGTAGAGGGAGCGGCCGCGGCCGGCCCACTCGGTTACGGCCACCGCGGACAGCATGCATGCATTGCGCCTGGGGTGGTAACCCGTCGCTGGCTTTGCAATGCACACCTATACGCAGCGCCGCTTCTCATGGGTGTGCATTGCAAAGTCTTCAGAACCGACAGGTGCCGCGACTACGGCTCGCGCGGTGCGCCGACCACGGCGTTGTAGACCTCGCGCCTGGACAGCCCGGACTCCCGGGCCACGTCGGCGATTGCCTGCTTGCGGGGGACGCCGGCGGCCTCACGCTCGGCGACCCGAGCCACGGCGTCCTCGACGTTCGCCGGCGCCGGCTCGGCACCAGCCACCACGATCGTTATCTCGCCGAGCACATCGCCGGCTGACGCCCAGTCGACCAGCTCGCCCAGCGATCCTCGTCGCACTTGCTCGTAAGTCTTGGTCAGCTCCCGGCAGACCGCGGCCCGCCGGTCATTCCCGAACGCCTCGGCCAGCGCCGCGAGCGCCGCCTGCAACCGGTGCCGAGACTCGAAGAACACCATCGTCCGCTCTTCCCCGGCAAGGCCGGCCAGCCGTCGTGACCGCTCGCCGGCCTTGCGTGGCAGGAAACCCTCGAAGCAGAACCGGTCGACCGGCAGCCCGCTCACTGCCAAGGCGGCAAGGACCGCTGAAGGTCCGGGTACGGCCGTCACTCTCACCCCGGCCGTGACAGCAGCAGAAACCAGCCGGTAGCCCGGATCCGAAACGGACGGCATGCCGGCGTCGGTGACCAGCACCACCCGGGAACCGCCCAGCAGGGCATCCAGGAGTTCGCGCGTGCGGGCCACTTCGTTGCCTTCGAAGTACGACGTGACACGGCCGCCGATCTCGACGCCGAGCGCCGTCGCCAGCCGACGCAGCCGCCGCGTGTCCTCGGCGGCGACGATGTCGGCCGAGGCCAGTTCACGTCGCAGCCGCGGGGACGCGTCGTCCACGTCGCCGATGGGCGTCCCGGCGAGGACGAGCAGGCCGGTTGACGGAGTCGTCATCTGACCATCCTGGCAGTTCGTTCTAGGATGTCGCGGGTGAGCCGCAGCGCCGACACCATGGTTCAGGAGAGGCGATCGCCGACTGCCTTGGAGCCGGATGAGGCGCGCCGCGAAGCCCTGCGGGAGCGCCTCGTGCGCCCGATGCCGGACGATCGCCTGTGGGGCTGGATCGCGACGCTGTTCGTAGGCGCGGTCGCGGCCGTGCTGCGCCTCGTCGATTTGGGGCGGCCGAACCGGCTGGTGTTCGACGAGACGTACTACGCCAAGGACGCGTTCGCGTTGCTGAGGTTCGGCGATTCGCGAAGTTTCGTCGAAGGGGCCGACGAGATGATCATCGCCGGCAACCTGGACATCTTCACCGACGACCCGTCGTTCGTCGTACATCCACCGGCGGGTAAGTGGCTGATCGCCGGCGGAATCCACCTGCTTGGCATGGAGCCCACCGGATGGCGCCTGGCCTCTGCAATCGCGGGCGTGGTAACCGCAATGCTCGTCGTGCGGGCGGGCCGTCGCCTGTTCCGGTCCACGATGCTGGGTGCGCTCGCCGGTCTGCTGCTGGCGCTCGACGGGTTGGCCATCGCGACGAGCCGGATAGCACTTCTCGACGGGATCCTGGCGATGTTCATCGTCGCCGCGTTCGCCTGCCTGCTGGCCGATCGCGACTATGCGCGCCGAAGGTACGCCGAGTGGTCCGCCAACCTGTCCGTCGGGGCCGACCGGGCCGATCTCGGCCCACTGATCGCCTGGCGGCCATGGCGGCTCGCCGCAGCGGTGTTGCTCGGCTTGGCCTGTGCGACCAAGTGGAGCGGTGCCTATGCACTGGTGGTGTTCGGCATTCTCACCGTTGTGTGGGAGATCGGCTCGCGCAAGGCCGCCGGCGCCCCGGCTCCGTGGGCGGGTGCCTTTGCCAAGGACGGCCCCGTAGCGTTTCTGACGATGGTTCCGGTCGCCATCGGGACCTACATCGTGACCTGGTGGGGCTGGATCGTCGGCGACAACGGACATAGCCGGCACTGGGCCGAGAGCAATCCGTCGTCCGGCATGGGAGCCCTGTTGCCGGACTGGGTGCGCAGTCTGTGGCATTACCACGCTGAGATACTGGGATCCCACCAGAACATCACCGACGACCATCCATACGAGTCGTACGCCTCGGGATGGCTGCTGCTACTACGACCTGTGCTGTTCGACTACGAGAGCATCGAGCGCGGCGAACAGGGCTGCGAGGTCGACGAATGTAGCCAGGCGATGCTGGCGCTCGGCACTCCGCT